>JAYTHM010000633.1:0-2511 GCA_043732645.1 Frankiales bacterium | reverse complement strand
GACCGGACCGGCCTGCCTCGCTCCACCACGCACCGCATCCTCGAGCAGCTGGTGGAGCTGCGCTGGCTCGAGCACGGCGGCCAGAGCTACAGCCTCGGGCTGCGGGCTCTCGAGCTCGGGGGCCTTGCGGTGGCCCACCACGAGCTGCGCGAGATCGCCGTACCGCTGCTGTCCGAGCTGCACCAACGAACCGGAACCATCGCGAGCCTCGCCGTCCTGGACCGACGTGACGTCGTGTTCATCGAGCGTCAGGGACAGGGGCTGTCGTCCGACGTCATCACCAGGGTCGGGGGGCGAGCCCCAGCACACGCCACGGCAGCCGGCAAAGCCATGCTCGCGTGGACCGACGACGGAATGCTTCGATCTTCCTACCCCCCTCGGCTCCCCACGCGGACGCCTCGCACGATCACGACGCTCGAAGCCCTGCGACAGGACCTGGCCCAGATCCGCGGGCGGGGCGGGATAGCCTACGAACGCGAAGAAGTCGTGCAGGGGACGTCCTCAGTCGGCATCGCCCTGAGGGGTTCGGGACGGGCGCTCGCGGCCCTGCAACTGTCGGGCAACGCCAAGGCGTTCAGCTTCGAGCGGCTCGGTCCGCTCGTGCAGCAAGCCGCCCGATCCGCCTCGCAGTTGCTGTTTCCCGAGGTCGACGCGCGCCGGCGGTCGAGGACCGTCGACCGCACTCCCCAACCCAGCCCCTGGCCGCCCGGCGCCCTAGATCGCCTCGTGCAGGGCATTGGTGGCGACTACTGGCTCTGAGTGGAATCCTCGAAGCAGGGAGCTGGCCTGGGGACGCTGGAGGTGATCGGACTGGCAAAGGCGGGCGCGTCCCTCACGCTGGCCGAAGCGAAGGGCACTGCGCGAGCCCGCCTCACGAAATGAAGTGCTCGAGCACGGCTCGCTCAAACTCGGCCTTGCGCTCGACCTGCACCCAGTGGCCACAGCGGCTGTAGATCCGCAGGTCGCACTTGGGCATACGCCGAGCCGGCAACAGCGCCCCCTCGACCGGTGCGACCCGGTCGTCACGACCCCAGCAGATCAATGTGGGCTGCCTGATCTTGTGCACCCGGGCCCACAGTGGCACGTCCCCCGTGAAGGCCGGGTTGTAGAATGTCGTGTAGGCGTCTTGCAGGTTCTTCACCGCGCCGGGTGCCGTTGCTGCCGCAAAGCGCGCCTCGATCAGTTCCTCCGTCACGATCCGCTGGTCCGACACCATGGTCTTGAGCCAGGCCACGATCCGCTCCCGGGTCGGGTCGGCGAAGAAGTCCATCAGCCGCGAGATCCCCTCCGACGGAGATGGTCCGAGGACGGGCACCCCCGTCCCGCCGGGGCCGTTCAGGACAAGCCGAGATACCCGCGAGGGGTGGTCCAGCGTCATCGTGACAGCGACATCACCCCCCATCGAGTTGCCGACGAGCCCGACCTGCTCGAGCCCCAGTGCGTCCAGCAGACCGACGACGGCTTCCGCCGAGATGTCGAGGTAGTTACGCTCGTAGACCTCCGCCCGACCGCTGGCACCGAAGCCGGGCTGGTCAACGACGAGGGCCCGGACCCCTTGCAGCGCAGGGAGGTTGGCCCCGAAGTTGGCCCAACCCGTCACCCCTGGGCCCGACCCGTGCAGGAACACGACGACCGGTCCGTCGCCGACGTCGTGGTAAGCAACGTCCCGGCCGTCGACCTCGACGACCTTGCGGGTGCCTTCGGGGGTCACTTCTTCTCGGCCACGATCTCGAGAGCGATATCGATGAGCTGGTCCTCTTGGCCTCCGACCAGCTTGCGCCGGCCGGCCCGGATCAGCAGCTCGGCCCCGCTGACGTCGTACCGCTTGGACAGGCGGTCTGCGTGCTTGAGGAACGAGGAGTAGACGCCGGCATAGCCCATGGTGAGTGACAGCCGGTCGAGCAGGCACTCGCCGTCCATGACGGGGCGTACCACGTCCTCGGCCGCATCGATGATCTTTCGCACGTCGATGCCTGTCTCGACCCCGAGCTTGGAGCAGACCGCCACGAAGCCCTCGACGGGGGTGTTCCCGGCCCCGGCGCCAAAGCGGCGGGTCGAGCCGTCGATCTGCTGCGCACCGGCGCGAGCTGCAAAGATCGAGTTGCTGATGCCCATGCCGAGGTTCTCGTGACCGTGGAAGCCGACCTGCGCGTCGTTACCGAACTCCCCGACGAGAGCGGAGACACGGTCAAAGGTCTGCTCCATGATCAGGGCACCGGCGGAGTCCACGACGTAGACGCACTCGCAGCCGGCGTCGACCATGATCCGTCCCTGACGCGCAAGCTCCTCCGGGGTCGTCGAGTGGCTCATCATGAGGAAGCCAACCGTCTCCAGACCGAGCTCGCGGGCCAGGCCGAAGTGCTGACGGGAGACATCGGCCTCGGTGCAGTGCGTCGCGATCCGGCAGATCTGGCCACCGGCGTCCTGGGCCGCCCGGATGTCGTCCTTGGTGCCGAGACCTGGGAGCATGAGGAACGCGATCTTGGCCTGCTTGGCGGTCTTCACCGCGGC
>JAYTHM010000632.1:0-2511 GCA_043732645.1 Frankiales bacterium | reverse complement strand
GGTCCGAGTCGCGCCGAATGCGCGGAGATCATCGTTAACTGCGGGCGGCGGCACGGGTGCTGCCGGTGAGGTCTTGACGGGTGCTGGTGCCGCAGCTGCTGGCGACGACGGCGGCGAGTTGGTCGGGCTCGCCTCGGGTGATGCGATCGGTGAGGGCGTTCTGTCCGCTACCGACGGGCGGTTTGCTGTGGTCTCGGGCGGACTGCTCACGACGGTGCCCAGGAGAGCTAGGGCCACGATCGAAGAGCCGACGATGGTCAGGACCTTCGTCTTGCGCGGAAGACCTGACCATTTGGCCCCGAGCAGCGCGGTGGCTTTACGTGTCGGGGACAGTGCCACCGGTTCCCAGAACACCCAGCCCTCAGGGGCTGGCGGCCAGGCCGCATCCGGTTCCCACTCCTTGGGCATGACCCAGCCGTGCGGGGCGGCCGGCCAGTTCGGCGGGGGGTTCCAGCGGTATCCAGGCCCAGGGTTGTTCACGCAGACGCTTCTTTCAATCTCAAGCCGTGGCGTGCCGTGCGGATGCGGTCACCACAACTACCCGTCGTGCGTGGCCAGTTGTCGGTTCCCCAAAGTTCCCGACGACAAACCGCTCATTGATGCCCGCCCGGCTACTCGTGATGGTCGCGACGTCCTCCGGATCCGCAATTAGCAGCCGACGCGTTGGCGGGGGCTACACCACCGTGATGAGGTCCTACCGGCCCCGGCAGGCCTGGACCCGGGCTCGGCGTGGGCGTCGTGCTGGTCCCCGACGGCGGCAACCCGGACCCGCGCATCCAGGGCCGCTTCTTCGTGCGCTTCGACATCGGCTAGGCGAGCCCTCAGCTATTCGTCCTGGCGGGCCTGGTGGCGCAGCTGGCCCAGCACTAGCCCGTGGTCGCTGCCCCGTCGCCTACGGGTGGCCGGCACCTCGGACACGTCCTGGACCTGCGACCCCGACAGCCGCCGGACCACGACCTCCCGTGCCGACCCGAACACCACGACCGTGCGGTGCAGCACGACCAAGCCCATGGGCTCCACGGTGACCCGGTCGGCCTCGACAGTCTCGGGCTCCAGTCCGGTCTCGGGGCGGAAGGTCAGCAGGTAGGTCGGCCCCGTTCGGACCGTGCCAGCCACCACCGACAGCCCCTGGAGTCCGCGTCCTCGGCGGCGGCCAGGCTGATGCAGGAGGCGGCGAGCTCGTCCAAGGCAGCTGCGATGGCCGCCCGAAACTCGGCTTCGTCGGCCTGAGCTTTCGTGCCATGCGAGGGACCCGTCGTGCCTGCCGATGGTTGAACGTCCCTCGACGCCGGGCTATCAGCCTACGGCTGTTGGTGGTGGCTGACCACCTTCGCTGGGCCTTGAACGCTCATGGGAGCTAGACGCGTTGGGTTCTTGTGACGGTCGGAACGCTGGCGTGAGCCTGTGTCTTTTCCAGAATGATCATCGTGCCGAGCGTTATCGAACCGCACATCACCGCTGAGACGATCTTTCGTGTCAGGGACGGAGGTGGGCGCGGGCCGGATCGGGTCATGGCGTGGTGCTCCTTGCGTCGGCCGGGGCCATCGTTGCGGACGTTCAGGCGGTTGAACGTCCCTCGACGTCAAGCCCTGCCAGCGTACGGCCGTTCGTGGTGGCTGACCACCCTCGGCGGGCCCGGTGGCTTCACCGTGGCTGTAGGTAGCTTCCTGGTGGAACCCATGGGTGCCTACGTGGGGCCTTGCCCGGGCGTGTCGTTACGAACGGCGGAACAGGCCGCGGCGTGGGGACACGGTCGGCTCACCGGGTGAGCTCGCGTGCGTGGCGGCGAGCAGCTGCGCCCGCAGGGCCTCGACCTCCCGGACGGCCTCCATGTGCAGGTGCCGGAGCCGGTCCCGGTCGGCCTCGACCTCATCGCGGCGACCCCTGGCCCGCTCCGCGTCCGCGACCCGGTCCACCGGGCCGGCAAGCAGGGCCGCGGGCACCATGTCGGCACCTGGGGCGGCGGGTGGGGCCGCAGGTCGCGCCCCAGGCAGCCGAGCGGCCCGTTCCAGCTGCTTGATCCGCTGCAGCCGACCGTCCCAGGCCGAGCCGACGGCCTTTAGCTGCGCGACGGCGCGGGCGAGCTGCGCGTCGACGTCGTAGTGCACCTCGCGACGTGACGACGAGGCGTGCACCAGCCGAACTCGGTCGAGGACGGCCGGGTGCTTGGCGACGGTTTCGACGAGGGCAACGGCCTGGGTCACGACCTCAGGGATGGGGCTCTGCCTGGCGAGGCCCCCGAGGTCGGACCGCAGGGCTCGAAGGTCCTGGTCGCCTCGTGCAGTGACCTTGAGGTTGCGCGCCAGCAGCCGCGAGGCCTGACCGGTGTCGGTCCGGGCGGCGTGGTGGACCAGCAGTCCAGCGACCTGCTCAAGCCCGCCCGTAGGTGGGGTCGTCGGCGGGAAGAGCCTTCGGGTTCCGTAGCGGGTCTGGACCACGATCACTCGCGGACCGTAGCGACGTCAGGGAAGCCGCGCTGGGGTTGCCCACGGGGTGATGCGGTCGGTCACC
>JAYTHM010000631.1:0-2515 GCA_043732645.1 Frankiales bacterium | reverse complement strand
ACCCGGGAGCAGCAGGTGACGTTCGAGACCGTTGGCACGCGCACGGGCCGACGGGCGCAGGAGCGCGAGCGCCGGCGCAAGCGACGGCGACGGATGTCGGTCATCGGTGGGGCGTTCATCCTATCGTTGCTGGTGTTCATCACCGTCATCCTCATCACCAGCGGTGGTGACGGGCACAAGAGCGTCAAGGCTCCGGTCCGTACGCAGCGCACCCTCCTGCTGCAGCTCAAGGCCGCGGACGGCACCGCAGCCGCCTCGGCGCTGCTCGCCCACGACCCGGCCAGCCAGGAGGGCGTGGTGGTGCTCGTGCCGCAGCAGGTGCTCGCAAACGTGCCCGGCGGGGGCAGCCTGCCCTTCACCAGAGCGCTCCAGACCGCCGGCGTCACCGGGTCGCGCAGTGCCCTGGCCGACCTGATGGGAGTGACGATCGACGGCAACTGGGTGCTGGATGGTGCGACGATGGCGCAGCTCGTCGACCAGCTGGGCGGCCTAAAGCTCACCGTGGACGCACCGGTCGTATCCGGGCGCTCGGACCTGCTCCAGCCTGGACCGCAGCGCCTGTCGGGTGCGCAGGCTGTGCTGTTCATGACCTACCTGGGGCCGAAGGAGCAGGAGCAGACTCGCCTGACGCGGGTGCAGGCTGTGCTCGACGCGGTCGTGTCGATCCTGCCCGCCAGGGCCGAAACGCTGCTCGGGTCGCTCGCCGGCGGTTCGGAGTCCACGCTGTCCACCGCCGACCTCGCAGCGCTGCTCGAAGGCTTGAAGTCTGATGACGCGGCGAGCAACCTTCAGTACCGCACGTTGCCCGTGATCCCCGTCGCCGCGGGCAACGACGACATCCGGTTCCGCATCGACGCGGCCGCCGACCGCAGCCTCGTCGATGACGTCCTGGCCCAGTCGATCCCGCCGGGCTCGCGCACCGAAGGCAACCGCGTGCTCGTCCTCAACGGCGTCGGTACGCCGGGCCTCGGGCAGAAGGTCCGCGACAAGCTGGTGCCCGCCGGGTTTGTGTTCGTCGGTTCCCGCAACGCGCCGTCCTTCGGGTACCTGACGACGCAGGTACTCGTGGCCGACGGGAGCACCACCGGCGGCGAGCTGGGCGCGCGGGTCGCGAAGGCCCTCGGGGTGCCGGGGTCAAGTGTGCAGAGCAGCACACAGATCGGGACGATCGCCGACGTGGTCGTCATCGTCGGCAAGGACTTCGCCGGCAAGTAGCCTGACAGGGTCGCCCCACCGCGGGATGACCTTTCTGAGAGAAGAACGAGTGCCTGCCTCCGAGCACGCGGCTGAGCTGGGACTGGCGGCTGCCCAGGCCGCAGCCGACAAGCTGGCCAGCGACATCCTGCTCCTCGACGTGAGCGAGCAGCTCGTCATCACCGACGTCTTCGTGCTCGCCTCCGCGCCCAGCGACCGTCAGGTCATGGCCATTGTCGACGAGGTCGAGGAGCGGCTTCGCGAGCTCGGGGCCAAGCCGCTGCGCCGCGAGGGGGAGAAAGAGGGTCGCTGGGTGCTACTCGACTTCGGTGACATCGTCGTGCACGTGCAGCACGAGGAGGAGCGGGTCTTTTACGCCCTCGAGCGGCTCTGGAAGGACTGTCCCGTGATCCCGTTCGTCGACGCTGACATCGCCCGCGCGGCGGGCCGGCACTGAGCAGGCCGGCACCGAGCGGGCCGGGACCGAGGCGTCTGGTCCTGCTCCGCCACGGGCGTACGGCGCACAACGCTGACGGCCGGATCCAAGGACAGCTCGACATCCCCCTCGACGACGTCGGCCTTGCCCAGGCTGACGCCCTCGGGACCGTCTTCGCCTCCGACCCACCGGCGGCGGTGGTCAGCTCGGACCTGGTGCGTGCCCGCCGTACCGCTGAAGCGATCTGCGAGCACGTCGGGTTGCCGCTCGTTCTCGACTCCCGCCTGCGGGAGTCGCACTTCGGGAGGTGGCAGGGCCTGACGGGTGCGGAGGTGTCTGCGACCTGGCCTGAGGAGTACGCCGCCTGGCGCCGATGGGAGGGGATCCCCATCGGGGGTGAGGACCCCGCTGCCGTGGGCGCCCGAGCCGCAGCCGTCGTCCTGGACCACCTGCCGTCGGCCGGTGACCTGCTGCTCGTGACCCATGGCGGTACCGCCCGCGCTCTCGTCGGCATCCTTCTGGCACTCGATCCGTCGACCTGGTGGCGACTGTCGCCCCTGGGCAACACCTGCTGGACGACGCTGGTGGAGTTTGAGCGTGGTTGGCGACTCGAGCGACACAACACTGGCCTCGGCCCCCTGCTCGGTGAGCCGACCGGCGCGCGCCGGCGTGATGGCTGAAAGGGCCGAGCCGAGAGTCTTGTAGGCTTGGCCTTGTACCAAGGGGCTGTGGCGCAGCTGGTAGCGCACCACACTGGCAGTGTGGGGGTCAGGGGTTCGAGTCCCCTCAGCTCCACCGGGAAGCGCGCACGAAGGGCCCGGATCCGTTGTGATCCGGGCCCTTCGCCGTCCGCGAGCAACCTCCTGCGCAACCGTGTGAAGGTCG
>JAYTHM010000630.1:0-2517 GCA_043732645.1 Frankiales bacterium | reverse complement strand
CAACTCTGCGCCATCAACTACTCACGATCCCCGGCAAAGTGAGCTCACACGCCCACGAACACGTGCAGCATCTGCAACCGCGACAGCGACTGCTCGCCAAAGTCCTGGCCCGGCTACAAGCACCCCCAGCCCCCACCTGACACCCACCCCCAACCCAGCGACCAAGGACCCGAAGACATCGACCACCACGTCGGGAGTTCCCACACGCCCCCACCCAAACTCAAGATCATCAACGCGGATCGAAGTAAGCCCCAGCAAGATTACAGCGCTACTGAGAAATCTCGGACTGAGAGATGCGCACAGGTAGTCCTGCAGGTCACCGAGGCGCTGGAAGCCGGCAGCTTTCAGCAGTTCTGGTCCGATCTCGAGGCAGCTGCCGCCCGACGACCCGAGCGCCTCGTCGTCGACCTCAGCCACTGCCCGTACCTCGACGCGCAGGCGATCCGGCTGCTCCTCGACATCCATCAGCTGATCTGGACCCAGGACGGTCGGCTCGTCCTTCGCGGCGCCAGGCCGCCCGTGATCCGACTGCTGGAGCTCGCGGGCGTGCTGAACGTCTTCATCATCGAGAACGAGCTCGCCGAGCAGGACTCACGGTGACTCCGACCGACGGGCCGCTGCTCGAACCGGCGGGCTCGGGGCAGGCTCGACTGACCCCGCTCGGCAGCATCGTCGTGCAGCGCATCCGAGCGCGCCCCTACCTGTCAGGCGGCAGCGAGTCCGGATGGGAGACCGGTCGGTCGCTGTTCCCCCCAAGCACCGGACGGACGAGGGTGGGATGAGCACCACCCACGTCCTTGCGCGAACGCAGACCGCCGCGTGCGGGCCGGCGATCGTCCACCTGAGGGGCGAGCTGGACATCGCCACCAGCGACGACCTTCGCTCGGTCCTGCTGGCCGCGGGACGAGCGAACGCGTGGGTGTGCGTCGGCCTGTCCGAGGTGGCGTTCCTGGACGCTTCGATCCTCGACGTGCTGGTGGCAGCTGACCTCGCCTGCCGGGCTCTGGGCGGCTCCCTGGCGGTCTGGAACGCCTCGAGCAGGCAGCGCAGGCTGTTCGAGCTGTGTCAGTTGGAGGGTCTTCTCAGCGAGATGGCCACGGCGAGCGAGGCCGTCACATCACCTCCTTGATGCCTCGCCGGATGAGCAGGACGTTCATCGGCCACGAAGTGAAGAAGCCGATGATCATGCCGAGCTGCATGAGGAACCAGTAGACGGGTGAGGACGGCTGCAGGTGCGGGTCGGGGTAGAACACGAAGGCCATCAGGGCCATCCAGCCGAACAGGCCGACCTCGAAGGCGGTCAAGCTCAAGACATCGGCCTTGGCTGCAGCGCGCAGCCCGTCCCGTACACCGAGCCCACGCATGGGTGCGATCGCGAAGTACTGGAAGGCGATCCCCAGGAGCAGGGCCAAGGAGTAGTCGCCCAGGTACTCCGCGGGCAGGGCCAGCCCGAGGAGCTGGAAGCCGAGGAAGAAGACCCCGAACTCAGCGACGATGTCGCCCAGCGTGCACCCTGCGCCGCAGTGCGCAACTCCGGTGGCCACCTGTGCGAACCACGGCAACTCGGGGGCCTCGTCGTTGCCCTGCTCTTTCACCCATGTTGGGCTCTGCGACCGGCCCCAGCGCCGGTAGGCAACCAGTGCGACAACCCCGAAGTACAGCGCGGTGACAGGCCACACCGCCTCCATCACACCCATCGGCTGGCGGTGACCCCGACCGTAGATGTCGACCAGGATCACGCCCGCGCTCAGGAAGGCGACTGTCAGGGCGATCCAGGACACGACGGTCAGCAGGTGGGAGGGCACGGGCTTTCCTTCCAGACGGTGGTGCTCTCCCCGTCTCCACGGCCTCGACTGTTCACACCTGCAACATTCTGGACGCCGCACCTCCGGTGCCGGAGCTTCCGGAACCACCGAACGCCCGGATGCAGACTGTCCCAAGAAGGGCTCCCCCCACTTCTTGGCCAGCCACCTGCGACCTGCGGGGCGAGAGGGAAAGCACACCGTGCACAGCCGCCTGTACTGCTGGTGTAGGCAACAGTTTCTCGTTGACCCGCGTCCTGTCCGACGAGCCCGTGACAACCCGCCCCCATCACGACGAGGTCGCACCTGTACTGGCATCACGTCAGAGCCTGGCGGGACGAGGGGGGATGCCGCTCGCAGTGGTGATGCCGGTCGGGTCGTGGCGGAACTGTGCGTGGGAGTGGGTGCAGGGCTGGGTCTGGTGGCGTTTAGCTTCCTGATCCTCGGCGTCACGCGCCTGCTGACGGGCCACGAGGACTACAGCACTCCCCACAGGGGGAGCGGAGCGGTGGGTGCCGTGGGTACGAGAGGCCGATGTTCTCCTGGTCGATGGCGGCAACGCGACCTAGTGTTGCGTGTTGGAAGTGACTTTGTTGTCTGTGGTTGAGATCATGGCTTATGTCACGCGTGGAGCCATTGGTGTTGAGGGCCGGGGACGAGCAGAGGCTTCGGGAGTGGACGCGGTCTTCCACAATCCCGGCGGGGTTGGCGCAGC
>JAYTHM010000629.1:0-8505 GCA_043732645.1 Frankiales bacterium | reverse complement strand
GCCTGCCACGATCCAGAGGTCAGGGGGTCAAAGGGGGGATCTGCCACAGTGCCTCGGCGGGTGCGGCCCCCGAGTGGAGTCTCAGTCCGGGGGTGGCCCCGTGAGCCGGCGTCCGATGGCGGCCTCGAGCTCGACGTTGAAACGGCTGAGCAGTCGTACCAGTTCCGCCCGGTCCTGCCCGGACCACTGCACGAGGACCTCGTCCAGGACCTCGGTGCGGCCACGGCGGGTCCGCTCGAAGGCCTCCCGGCCTGCGTCGGTGGCGCGCACCAGGGCGGCTCGGGCATCGGCGGGGTCGGCGGAGCGGGTGACGAACCCGACGTCCTGCAGGGCCCGGACCTGTCGGCTCACGACCGAGAGGTCGACCTCCAGCAAGGCGGACAGGGCGGTCGGGCGCAGCGGCCCGTCGTCGACGATGCGCGCCAGGGCCATGTAGGCGGGTCGGTCGAGCAGCGTGTAGCCCGAGGTCCCGTGCAGTCGCACGGGCTTGCTCAGGCGTCGCGCCAGCAGGTTCAGCTGCTGCTCGAGCTCGGGGATGGGCACCCCCTGAGCGTACGGCGGGTCGGTCTGAAGTCCCATGGTTCGGCCATGATCGCCTCCCACATGATCACGACGACGTGCGACCTGCCCGGCTACCAGACCGAGGCCTGTCAGGGCGAGGTAGGGGCTGGACGGTCTGCTCGCGCGACGCGTTCTCACCCGATCGTCGGGATGCGCTTCGACACCAGCAAGATCGGCAACGGCTGGACGGAGATCTGCGCCTACGGGACCGCGATGAGGGTCACCCCGCTTCTCGCGCCGTGAGCGGGCGGCCGACGTAGGCTGGCGCAGGGCGAAAGCCCTCCACCCCCCGGCTCCTGCCGAGCGGGGCCGGCTTGCGTGTGCCCTGGAGTGCTGTCTTGTCCGTCACCGGACCGTCCCTGACCGGACTGCTCGACCTCGTCCTTGACGACCCCTCCCTGAGCAAGGCCGTCGAGACCGTCCGCGGCAGCCTGGACCTGACCGCACCCCACGGGCTGCGGCCGTTCGTGGTGGCGGCCCTTGCCCGGCAGGGACGGACTGTGCTGGCCGTCACCGCGACCGGACGGGAGGCCGAGGAGCTCGAGGTGGCCCTCGGCAGCCTGCACGACCCGCACCGGGTGGCGCTGTTTCCGAGCTGGGAGACCCTCCCGCACGAGCGGCTCAGCCCCCGGGCCGACACCGTGGGCCGCCGCCTCGCGGTCCTTCGTCGGCTGGCGCACCCGAGCGCTGACGACCCCGCGACCGGTCCCCTCGACATCGTGGTCGCCCCCGTGCGCAGCCTGCTCCAGCCGCAGGTCAAGGGCTTGGGTGACCTTGAGCCGGTGCAGCTGGTGAAGGGACAGGACGCGCCGCTGGAGGAGGTCGTGCGGCGGCTGGTCGACATCTGCTACGCCCGGGTCGAGCTGGTCGAGAAGCGCGGCGAGTTCGCGGTCCGCGGCGGAATCCTCGACGTCTTCCCACCTACCGAGGAGCACCCGCTCCGCGTGGAGTTCTGGGGTGACGAGGTGGAGGAGGTCCGCTCCTTCAAGGTCGCCGACCAGCGGTCGCTGCACGAGGTGCCGCACGGTCTGTGGGCCCCGCCATGCCGGGAGCTGCTGCTGACCGAGGACGTCCGGCTGAGGGCCGCGAAGCTCGCCCAGACACACCCCGAGCTGGCCGAGATCTGCACCAAGATCGCCGACGGGCACCCGGTCGAGGGGATGGAGGCGCTCGCGCCGGTCCTGGTAGACGACCTGCGGCTGCTGGTCGACGAGCTCCCCGCCGGCACCGTCGTGCTGGTGTGCGACCCGGAGCGGGTCCGCACGAGGGCGCACGACCTGGTGGCGACCAGCCAGGAGTTCCTCGAGGCGTCGTGGGCGACCGCGGCGACGGGGGGGCAGGCCCCCGTAGACCTGGGGGCCGCGGCGTACAAGAGCTTGCTCGAGGTCAAGGAGCACGCCCGCCGGCACGGTCACCCGTGGTGGACGGTCACGCCCTTCACCAGCGACGCCGAACTCGAGGACGACACGGTCGTGCTCGCCGCCCGCGCCCCGCAGGCCTACCGGGGTGAGACGGACCGGGCCCTTGAGGACGTCCGCGCGTGGGTCGCCGAGGGCTATCAGGTGGTACTGACCACCGAAGGGCACGGACCTGCCAACCGGCTGGTCGAGGTGCTGCAGGGTGCCGACCTCCCGGCCCGCCTCGAGGAGCGGCCGACCCGGCAGAACAGGGTCGTGCTGGTCTCCACGGGTTGCCTCGACACCGGCTTCGTCAGCGACCTGCTCAAGACCGTCGTGCTGACCGAGGGTGACCTCACCGGCAACCGTGGCGCGGGCGCCAAGGACATCTCCAAGCGGATGCCGAGCCGGCGCAAGAACGCCGTCGATCCCCTGCAGCTCAGACAGGGTGATCCCGTCGTACACGAACAGCACGGCGTGGGCCGGTACGTCCAGATGGTGCAGCGGACGGTCGCGGGTGCGACCCGCGAGTACCTCATCCTGGAGTTCGCCAAGGGCGACAAGCTCTACGTGCCGACCGACCAGCTCGAGCTGGTGACCCGCTACGTCGGCGGCGAGGCACCCTCGCTCGACCGGCTCGGCGGGTCCGATTGGGCCAAGCGCAAGGGCCGGGCCAAGAAGGCGGTCCGCGAGATCGCGGCCGGCCTGATCCAGCTGTACGCCGCCCGCACGTCCGCCCCGGGCCACGCCTTCGCGCCGGACACGCCGTGGCAACGCGAGCTCGAGGACGCCTTTCCCTATGTCGAGACGCCCGACCAGCTCGAGGCCATCGATGAGGTCAAAGCCGACATGGAGAAGCCGGTACCGATGGACCGCGTCATCTGCGGCGACGTCGGCTACGGCAAGACCGAGATCGCGGTCCGGGCGGCCTTCAAGGCGGTCCAGGACGGCAAGCAGGTCGCGATTTTGGTGCCGACGACCCTGCTTGTGCAGCAGCACTTCAACACCTTCAGGGACCGCTTCGCGCAGTTCCCCGTCACGGTCCGCGCGACGTCCCGTTTCAACTCCGAGAAGGAGCAAAAAGACGTCCTGTCGGGCATCGGCGACGGCACGGTCGACGTGGTCATCGGGACGCACCGGCTGCTCAGCAAGGGGGTGCAGTTCAAGGACCTGGGGCTGGTCATCGTCGATGAGGAGCAGCGTTTCGGGGTCGAACACAAGGAGCACCTGAAGGCGATGCGCACGGCCGTGGACGTGCTGACGATGTCCGCGACGCCGATCCCCAGGACCCTGGAGATGAGCCTCACCGGCATCCGCGAGATGTCCACGATCCTCACCCCCCCCGAGGAGCGGCACCCGGTGCTGACCTTCGTCGGGCCGTATGACGAGAAGCAGATCTGTGCGGCGATCCGCCGCGAGCTGATGCGCGAGGGCCAGGTCTTTTTCCTGCACAACCGCGTCGAGTCGATCGACCGGGCGGCCAAGCGTCTGCGTGAGCTCGTCCCCGAGGCCCGCGTCGCGGTCGGCCACGGGCAGATGAGCGAGGACGCCCTCGAGCAGGTCATGGTCGGCTTCTGGGAGAAGTCGTTCGACGTGCTGGTGTGCACGACGATCGTCGAGTCGGGCCTCGACATTCCCAACGCCAATACGCTGATCGTCGAGCGGGCCGATGCGTTCGGCCTGAGCCAGCTGCACCAGATCCGTGGCCGGGTCGGCCGTGGCCGCGAGCGGGCCTACGCCTACTTCACCTATCAGCCGGAGAAGCCGCTTACCGAGACGGCGTACGACCGGCTCGCGACGATCGCGCAGAACACCGAGGTCGGTGCGGGGATGGCCGTGGCGATGAAGGACCTCGAGATCCGGGGCGCCGGCAACCTGCTCGGCGGCGAGCAGAGCGGCCACATCGCGAGCGTCGGCTTCGACCTGTACATGCGCCTGGTCGGTGAGGCGGTCGGCGACTTCAAGCGGATGGGCGTCATGCCCGGCGAGGACGACTCCCCGGACGCTGTTGACACCAAGGTCGACCTGCCCGTCGACGCACATCTTCCGCACGACTACGTGCCCGGTGAGCGGCTTCGGCTGCAGGCCTACCGGCAGATCGCGGCGGCCCTCGACGACGCTGCGGTGCAGGCTGTCCGCGAGGAGCTCAAGGACCGGTACGGCGCCCTTCCCACCCCGGTCGAGAACCTGCTGGCCGTGGCAGCTTTCCGCAACGCCGCCCGGGCCTACGGCCTGACCGAGGTCACCCTGCAGGGCAACCAGGTCAGGTTCGTCCCGCTGAAGCTGCGCGAGTCGCAGGTCCTTCGGCTGACCCGGCTCTACCCGAAGTCGGTGGTGAAACAGACCGTCGACACGGTGCTCGTCCCCAAGCCGATGACCAAGCAGTTCGGCGGCCAGCCGCTGCGTGACCTCGAGCTGCTCGGCTGGGCCCGGGGGCTGCTCGAGGCGGTCCTCGAAGCGCCCGCACCGGCACATCTGGCACCCTAGAGACCGTCGTACCGCAAAAGGAGACCCCTGCTCGTGACCCGCATCCCCCGCCTGCTTGCCGGCGCGGCTGTCGCCGCCCTCGCCCTCACGGGCTGTGGCGACGGCACCGTGCGCACGGGTGCAGCAGCCATAGTCGGCGGCCAGCGCATCACGACGTCGGCCCTTGATGAGGTGGTGACTCGCAGCCTGGAGAGCCCGGCTGCCAAGCAGACGGTGGGCTCTGACCGGGGTGCGTTCGAGCGCACCGTCCTGGGCCGCATGATTACCCACCTGGTCGTGGCGAAGGCGGCGGACGACAAGCACGTCACGGTCGACGGCGCCACCGTCGACGCCGTGCAGGACGAGCTCACCCAGCAGCTGCAGGGCCAGGGCACGACCCTCACCGACGCCGCGAGCAAGGCCGGCATCGCCCCCCAGGACCTGCGCCGGACGCTCACCGACGTCGCCCTGCGCAACGCCCTGTCGGATGCGTTGACCGCCGACCTGGTCGTCCCCCGCAAGACCCTGCAGGAGGCCTACCAGCAGAACATCGCGCAGTTCGACCAGGTGCACTCCGCGCACATCCTGGTCGCCACCGAGGCGCTTGCCAAGCGGCTTCTTGCCGAGGTGAAGGCGGACCCGACGCGGTTCGCCGCGCTGGCCGCGAAGTACTCCACGGACACCGCGTCGAAGGACAAGGGCGGTGACCTTGGACTCCAGGGCAAGGGTGCGTTGGCGAAGTCGTTCGAGACGGCGATCTTCACCAACAAGCCAGGCAGCTACGTCATCGCGAAGACCCGCTTCGGCTTCCACGTCATCCATGTCATCGAGCGCAAGACGACCACCCTCGACCAGGCCCGCACGACCCTGCGACGCAACGTCCTCGGTCAGCAGCGGCAGGCGGCGCTCGCCACCGAGCTGAGCAAGGTCGCCAAGGCGCTGCACATCGATGTCAACCCACGCTTCGGCCGGTGGGACGCCGCGACCCAGGAGGTCATCGTGACGCCCGTGTGCGCCAACTCCGCGATCAGCTCGCCGAGCGCGCGGCCGGGCGGCGCCGCCCCGGCAGCGAGCCTGTCGGCCACGCCTGTCTGCCCCTAACCCGTGGCGCAGGTGACGGTCGTGCGCTGCTCGGCGCGGCTGCCCGCCGACCAGCTCACCTGGCAGGCGTGGCAGGCTCTGCACCGCGGGCCGGTCGTCGTCGACGACCCCGTTCAGCCGCACCTCACGGCCGCGGGGATCAACTACACCGTGCGGCTCGCGTGCGGTGACGACGTATGGCTGACCTCCCGCGGCGACGCGGAGCAGGAGCTTGCCAGCCGGGGTGTGGCCCACCAGATGGTCGTCGGCTCGGTCGACCCACCGGGCGCGGCCCTGCTCGACGTGGTTGCGGTGATGGACCGGCTGCGCTCCCCGGGCGGCTGTCCGTGGGATGCGAAGCAGACGCACACCTCGCTCATGCCTTACCTGCTCGAGGAGGCCTACGAGACCTATGAGGCCCTTGAGAACGCCGACCTCCCCCACCTGCGGGAAGAGCTCGGCGACCTGCTGCTGCAGATCGCCTTCCATGCCCGGATCGCCGAGGACTTCGACATCGACGACGTCTCTGGCGACCTCGTCGACAAGCTGGTACGCCGCCACCCGCACGTCTTCGCTGGCGCCCCCGCGGACGACCTCGAGGGTTCGTGGGAGGCGATGAAGGCCGCCGAGAAGGGCCGGGTCTCGGTCACGGAGGGGATCCCGCTCGGCCAGCCCGCGCTGATGCTCGCGGCGAAGCTGCAGCGCCGCGCCGCCAAGCTGGGCGCGCCGTTCCTGCCCTTCCCCGGCCTCGGTGGGGAGCTCTGGGAGCTCGCGAACCGTTGTGCCACAAGTGATCTCGACCCGGAAGTGGAGCTGCGGACGGTCGCCCGGGCCTTCCGGGACCGGCTCGCGGCCCTCGAGGCGACCGGGGACCTGCCCTCCTCACCTGACGAATGGAGCCGGCGATGGAGCTGATCGGGACGGTCGTCCGGCTGCAGGTGCAACGGTCGCGGCTCAAGCCCGGCCCGGCCGGCGCCCGGGTCTACGACCCCACCCCCCTGCTCGAGGTCGACGCCCTGGAGGTCGGTCCTCGAGGCTGCGTCGGCCGGCTCGGCGAGGCGACGTTCGTCGACGTGCACCACGCCGACCACCCTGACACCCGCAACGTCAAGCTCGCCAACAGCCTCTCGCTGCTGCCCCGAGCTGCCTACCCTCGCCTCCAGGCGCGCTACGGCGAGCACCTGAGGGTCGGCGCCGCGGGTGAGTCCGTGCTGGTCGACGTGGCGGGCCCCTGGCCCGACGGGGACCTGCTGCTCGAGACCGACGACGAGCCGCTGCTGCTCGCGCATGTGCAGCCGGCGCCGCCCTGCGTGGAGTTCTCACGGTTCTGCCTCGGCCTGCCCGTAGGTGTGATGGACGGCGTCGAGGTGGCCCTGACGGAGCTCGGCGGGGGCGCCAGGGGGTTCTACGCCAAGCCGCAGAGTCAAGGGGTCGTCACGGTCGGCGCCCAGTTGTGGCGGGCCTGAACGGGCCTCTCGGTAAGCTCGTTTTGAATCCCGTCGTAACCGCACGCAGAGCAAGGGAGATCCACCGTGGCGTCCATCGAGGCCGTCGGCGCCCGCGAGATCCTCGACTCGCGTGGCAACCCCACCGTCGAGGTCGAGGTGGCCCTCGACGACGGCACCTTGGCGCGGGCGGCGGTCCCGAGCGGCGCGAGCACCGGCGCCTACGAGGCGGTGGAGCTGCGGGATGGCGGCTCGCGTTACGGCGGCAAGGGCGTCTCCAGGGCGGTCGACGCCGTGCTCGATGAGATCGGGCAGGAGCTGCTCGGGATGGAGGCCAGCGAGCAGCGGCTCATCGACCAGACGCTGATCGACCTCGACGGCACGCCCGACAAGAGCCACTTCGGTGCCAACGCGATCCTCGGCGTCTCCCTCGCCGTCGCGCGCGCCGCGGCTGACAGCCACGGCCTGCCGCTGTTTCGTTACGTCGGCGGTCCCAACGCGCACCTGCTGCCGGTGCCGATGATGAACATCCTCAACGGAGGCGCGCACGCCGACACCAACGTCGACGTCCAGGAGTTCATGATCGCCCCGATCGGAGCATCGACGTTCTCCGAGGCACTGCGGCAGGGTGTTGAGGTCTACCACGCCCTCAAGAGCGTCCTGAAGAAACGCGGACTCGTGACGTCGGTCGGCGACGAGGGCGGCTTCGCCCCCAACCTCGACAGCAACCGGGCCGCCCTCGACCTGATCGTGGAGGCCATCGGCAGCACCGGCCTCACGGCCGGCCGCGACATCGCGCTGGCGCTCGACGTCGCAGCGAGTGAGTTCCATGACGCTGGTGGCTACGTCTTCGAAGGCGCGACCAAGACCGCCGAGCAACTCAGCGCCTACTACGCCGACCTCGTCGACAACTACCCGATCGTGAGCATCGAGGACCCGCTCGATGAGAGCGACTGGGAGGGTTGGAAGCACCTCACCGACCTGGTCGGCCGCCAGGTCCAGCTCGTCGGTGACGACCTTTTCGTCACCAACCCGGTGCGCCTGCAACGGGGCATCTCCAGCGGCACGGCCAACGCGCTGCTCGTCAAGGTCAACCAGATCGGCACCCTGACCGAGACCCTCGACGCGGTCTCCCTGGCGCACCGCAGCGGCTACCGCTGCATGATGAGCCACCGCTCGGGCGAGACCGAGGACACCACGATCGCCGACCTCGCCGTTGCCACCGACTGCGGGCAGATCAAGACCGGTGCGCCGGCGCGCTCGGAGCGGGTGGCGAAGTACAACCAGCTGCTGCGCATCGAGGAGGAGCTCGACGACGCGGCACGCTACGCGGGGGCGGCCGCGTTCCCGCGCTTCACCGCCTTCTAGGGCTAGCGTTCCCTGGTGTCCTCAGCACGTCGTCCGTCGTCTAGCCGCGCCAGGCGGCCGGTCACGGCTGTCCGGCGTACGGCGGTGCCGGGAGCCTTCGCTGGTGCCGCTGCTGCCGACGCCCGCGCCGGCCTCACGACCCGGGCCGCGGTCTTGGGCCTGGTCCTGTGCGCACTGCTGGTGAGCGC
>JAYTHM010000628.1:0-8506 GCA_043732645.1 Frankiales bacterium | reverse complement strand
GCGGCAGCAGGCGCTTGAGGTAGCCGAGCAGGAAGTCGATGGTGAGCGACCGCTCGTGCGCCTCGTCGATGACGATCGTGTCGTAGGCGGACAGGGTGCGGTCGCGGGACAGCTCCGCCAGCAAGATGCCGTCGGTCATGACCTTGACCAGCGACCCCTCGGCCACCTGGTCGTGGAAGCGGACCGTGTAGCCGACGAGGTCGCCGAGCTCGGTGCCGAGCTCCTCGGCGACCCGTTCGGCCACGGCCCGGGCGGCGATCCGGCGGGGCTGGGTGTGGCCGATCAGGCCGGTCACGCCCCTTCCCAACTCGAGCAGGATCTTGGGCAGCTGCGTTGTCTTACCCGACCCGGTCTCACCCGCGAGGACGACCACCTGGTTGTCGCGGATCGCGGCTGAGATCTCGGAGCGGACCTGACTGACCGGCAAGTGCTCGGGGTACCTGATCTCCGGCACGGACTGCCGACGCAGGGCCACTCGGTCCTCGGCTCGCTCGAGCTCCGTCGACAGCCGGGCAAAATCTGGGGAGCGGCCGTCGAGCTGACGGGACAGCCGGCGCTGGTCTCGCAGCATCACGTGCTGCAGGCGCTCCCTGAGCTCGAACACCGTCAGGTCGGGCACGTCCATCGTGCCCTCAGCTTAGGTGACCATCGCAGGGGCCGCTCGGGACCACGTGCAAGATGGGGCTGCCGGTAGCTGCGCGGTGTCCTGCTCCATGAAGCCCTGCTAGCCACCGGTGAGGTGCCTGCGAGAGACTGGGGTCCGTGCCCCGTACCAGCGCAGGTCTGCTGCTGTTCCGCTGGACGCCCGGGCTCGAGGTGCTGCTGGTTCACCCAGGTGGACCGCTGCACGCCCGCAGCGACGTGTGGGGTGTGCCCAAGGGCGAGTACGCCGGGGATGAGCAGCCGCTGGCTGCCGCCTACCGGGAGTACGCCGAGGAGATCGGCCACGCCCCACCGGCAGGCGACCCACTGGAGCTCGGGGAGGTCGTCCAGAAGGGCGGCAAACGAGTGGTCGCGTGGGCCCTGGAGGGCGACCTAGACCCCACCACGGTGAGCAGCAACCATTTCGGGATGCAGTGGCAGGGGCGCTGGCAGGAGTTCCCCGAGATCGACCGTGCCGGCTGGTTCGACCTGGAGACGGCCCGGACGAAGATCCTTGCGGCGCAAACACCCTTCCTTGATCGGCTCGCGGCGCAGCTCTAAGGGTTTTCGTTCAGGTTTGTGCAAACAAGGATATGGCGTGTGCCACACTCGCACCGACTGTCCATCCGCGGAGGAACCCGTGCGCTCCCGTCCCCTCGCCGCCCTGATGACCGCCGCCTTCGCGGTCGCACTCACGCTCGTTCCCGCCACAGCGCACGCCGACGGACCGGGAGTCGGCATGCCGTACGTCGTATCCGTGGGCGACTCCTACATCTCGGGCGAGGCCGGCCGGTGGGCGGGCAACAGCAACAACGGCGAGCAGCACATCGACGCTGGGGGCAGCGCGGCGTACTTCGACAACGCCTCGCACACGGCGGAAGCCATCAACCGGTGCCACCGGAGCACCTCCGCGGAAATCTTCATCGGTACCGGCGCGGCGAACCTGGCGTGCTCAGGAGCGAAGACCACGACCTTCACCGACAGCAACGGCTTCTTCAAGCCGGGCCTGGACTTCTTCAACGGCAGCGCCGGACAGGGCCAGGCGCTGGCGCTCCAGGGGTTCGCCGCGACCCACAACGTCAAGGCGGTGGCCGTCAGCATCGGTGGCAACAACTTCAGTTTCGCCGGGATCATCCAGTCCTGCGTCACGGACTTCCTCAGTTCCCCCACCTGGGCCAAGAACTACTGCAACGACGACAGCTCGGTGACCGGCAACTTCACCAGTGCCAACGTCACGGCCCAGACGACGGCCATCAGGAACGGCCTGCTGAACATCCGGACTGCCATGCGCAACGCCGGCTACCTCGACGGCACGTGGACCATGGTCGTGCAGACCTACGAGTCGCCGCTGCCGAACGGGTCGGGCATCCGCTACTCCGAGTCCGGCTACAGCCGTCAGAACACCGGTGGCTGCGGCTTCTGGAACAACGACGCCACCTGGGCCAACGGGACCGCGCTGCCGACCATCAACAGCGCGGTCAAGAACGCCGCCACCCAGGCCGGCATCTTGAGTACCAAGGTGCTGGACCTGTCGAGCGCCTTCAACGGCCGGCGGCTGTGCGAGGGCACCGTCGGGTTGCTGGAGGAGAAGGGCCTGACCTACTGGTATCAGTCGGGTGCAAGCGACGTCACCGAGTGGGTCAACCAGATCCGCACCGCCAGTACCTGCTGCGGCTCGAACTACTACATCCAGGAGAGCTTCCACCCCAACTACTGGGGCCAGCTCGCACTACGCAACTGCCTTCGACAAGCCTGGAATGGCGGCGCTCTCAAGGGCGGTACCTGCACCCGGGGCGCCAACGGCCAGAACGCGTACGGCGAACCCAACATGGTCCTGAGCTGACCCCGCCCGACGCGGCCGGTCAGGAGACCGCCTCGATGAGCACGTCGAGCTCCTCGGCGAGGTAGTCCATCATCACATCGAGGTCCGGTACCAGTTCGCGGTCGGCGATCAGCCCGAAGTGGAGCTGACCACTGAGGCTGCAGACGGTGATGTTGAGCCCCTGACCGTCAGCGATGGCCGACAGGGGGTAGTAGCCCAGCAGTCGGCAGCCGGCGTAGAAGAGCGGGATGTTGGGGCCGGGGACGTTCGAGATGAACAGGTTGAACGGGCTGACGCGCTCGACCAGCCGGACCCGGGCAGCCAGCCGGGCGGCCTGTCCCGCGAGGGCAGGCATCGCAAACTGCGTGACGTCGGACAGCAACGTCGCCGGGAGCGCGCCGTGCTGCTCCTTGGCGGCTCGCATCGCGACGCTGCAGGCATGCAGCCGCTCGAGCGGGTCGGCGACGTGGGTCGGTAGCGGCGCGATCATCGTCGACACTTTGTTGCCCGCGGTGTGCTTTTGCGCCTCAGTACGGATCGACACCGGCACGGCCGCGATCAGCGGGGCCTCCGGCAGGGCGTCGTGGTCGAGGAGCCAGCGGCGCAGTGCGCCCGTCGACAGCGCCATCACGACATCGTTGACAGTCCCCCCACCGGCGTTCTTGACGGCCTTGACCTGGTCCAGCGGAAGGCTGCGGAAGGCAAAGCGGCGATGGGGTGAAATCGCCTTGTTGAAGGGTGTCGCGGGAGCGCGAAGGCCTCCGCCCTGCAGCACCAGGTCGGCGTCACGGCCCAGCAGCCGGTCGACCACGGGCAGGCGGGGGCGAGCCGGAGAGGTCGCCAAGGACGGCAGCGAGCGGGCCAGGGCGTAGGTCATCCGGGCAGCTCGGACCGGCTGCCCGGCGAACGACAGCGCGGAGCGGGTGAGCAGCGACAGCGCCGACGGGTCGCTCTCGGCCCGCCATGGCTCCAGCGGCGGGTCGACGACCCGGCCCTCCGGAGTGAGGTCGAGAATCGCCGTGAGGATGTCTCCGCCAGAGACGCCGTCGATGGCCGCGTGGTGGACCTTGCTGTAGATCGCCATCCGGCCTTCGGACAGGCCGTGGATCAAGTAAAGCTCCCACAGCGGGCGGCTGCGGTCCAACGGCCGGGCGTGCAGCCGGGCGGCCTGTTCGGCGAGCTGCCGGTCGTCGCCTGGCGCCGGCAGGCCGAGCTCCCGTACGTGGTATTCGATGTCGAAGTCGGGGTCCTCAATCCAGTAGGGCTGGTCGAGCCCGAGGGGCACCGTCGCGAGGCGCCGTCGGAACGGCGGAATCTGGTGCAACCGGCTCTCGATGAGGCGGGTCACCTTGTCGAGCGTGACCGCGTCCGGGGACGTCGAGGGGTCAAGCACGCAGATGCTGCCGACGTGCCCGAAGACGGCGTGCGTCTCCATGGCGAGAAAGGCCGCATCGAGACCGGTGAGCTGCTGCACGGGGATCCTTCGGGAGGCAGGGGCGGTTGCTCCTGTGTTCCTACCGCGACAAGGTCGCCCGTGTCAGGGTGAAGACCCGGGTGCGCTTCACCGGCACGCCCTCGAGCTCGCGACTGGTGGCGATGTCGTAGGAGGCGAGTTCGGTGAGCCCGGTCTGCGGGAGGTAGTCGCGGCCGGGGTCGCCCAGCAGCACCGTCCCCGCAAAGCCCCGTAGCCAGGTCAGGACGCGTGCGGCCATGACCTGCTCGTAGAGCACGTCCCCCGCGAGCACCACCTCGACGTGCGGCACGGGCCCGTCGAGCAGGTCCAGCCCGGTCCACATCACGTCGGTGCGGTTGGCCGCGGTGTTGGCCTCGACGGCCTCCCGCGACAGCGGGTCGATGTCGGCCGCGAGCACCGACTGGGCGCCGGCCTTACGGGCGGCGATCGCGATCAGCCCCGAGCCGGTGGCCAGGTCGAGCACCCGCTTGCCCCTGACGTGGTCACCGTCCAGGACGTAGCGCGCCAGCGCCTGCCCGCCCAGCCAGGCGAAGGCCCAGTACGGCGGAGCCGCCGCACCGGTGGCCTCCCACAGCCCCTGGAGGTCGTCGGCCTGATGGAGCAGGACCTCCGGCACGAAGGGGATCGGCTCGACGGCGAGCCACGAGGCGAACTGCACCGTGCCATCCTGCCCGGTCGCCGCATCGACCCGGATCCGGGAACGGCCGGGAAGGCTCTGGGCCGTGTCGCGTTGCAACCGATATGACCCCGCTCAGCGTCCTGGACCTCGCCCCCGTCTCCTCCGGCCGGACCAGCGCTGCCGCCCTGCACGAGTCGGTGGCCCTCGCCCAGCACGTCGAGAGGCTCGGCTACGGCCGGGTCTGGGTGGCCGAGCACCACGGCATGCCCGGCGTCGCCTCCAGCGCCCCGGCCGTCCTGATCGCGGCGCTCGCCGCGGCAACATCCCACATCCGGGTTGGCTCCGGTGGCGTGATGCTGCCCAACCACGCGCCCCTGGCGGTCGCGGAGCAGTTCGGCACCCTCGCCGGTCTCCACCCCGGTCGGATCGACCTCGGGCTGGGTCGTGCCCCCGGCACCGACCAACGGACCGCAGCCCTGCTGCGGCGCGGTCCCGACGCCGACGACTTCCCGGCCGACCTGGCCCTGCTGCGGGCCTTTTTCGCTGGCCCCGTCCAGGGCGTCACCGCTGTACCCGCCGAGTTCAACGCGCCCGATATCTGGCTGCTCGGCTCGAGCGGTTTCTCCGCCCAGCTTGCCGGCCTCCTGGGCCTTCCCTTCGCCTTCGCCCACCACTTCAGCGGCCACAACACCCTGCCGGCCCTGGACCTCTACCGGTCCTCGTTCCGGCCGGGGGTCCTCGACGCGCCGTACGCCATGATCTGCGCGTCCGTCCTGGTGGCCGACTCCTACGAGGACGCCCGGCGGCTGTCGCTGCCGGGGGCGCTCGCGTTCACGCTGCTGCGACAGGGGCGGCCCGGGGTGCTGCCGACCCTGGCCGAGGCCGAGGCGTACCCGTGGACCCCGCAGGAGCGGACCTTCGCCGAGCAGCGCCTGGACGGGCAGGTGCTCGGCTCGGTCGACGACGTGCAGGTCCAGCTCGACCGGCTGCTCACCAACACCGAAGCGTCCGAGCTGATGGTCACCACGACCGCACATGCACTGGCGGACCGGCTCAAGTCCTACGAACTGCTGGCCTCACTCGGCGCGGTCGACGGCACGCTCGCGCTCAGGGCCGGGGCAGCAGCCGGTCACTGATAATCCGCCGCTGGATCTCGCTGGTGCCCTCGAAGATCGTCGTCAGACGGGCGTCGCGCCAGTAGCGCTCGACCCGCCGCTCGGTCGTGTAGCCGTTGCCGCCGTGCAGCTGCATGGCCTGGTTGGTCACCCGCACAGCCATCTCCGTGGTCTGCAGCTTGACCATCGCGGCCTCGCTCTCGCACGACACACCCTCATCCAGCAGGTGCGCAACCTGCCACCACAGCGTCCGGGCCTGTACGACGTCCGCAGCCATGTCGGCCAGCGTGAACCGGAGGGCCTGAAAGTCCCCGATCGGGTGCCCGAACTGCTCGCGTTCCTGCAGGTACGCCGTGGTGTCCTCGAGCGCCCCCTGGGCCAGGCCGACGGCCCGCGCGGCGGTGTGGACCCGGGCGATGTTCAGGCCGCGCTGAACCGACGCAAAGCCGCCCTTGTCGTCGGCGGCTCCCTCGTCGCCGTACAGGCCGGTGAGGCGGTCGCTGTCGGGCACCCGCACTCCGTCCAGGACCAGGTCCCAGGTCAAGAAGCCGTGGTAGCCAACCTTGTCGATGGCGGTGCCGGTCATCCCGTCGGGGAACGTCCCGGGCTCCTTGACGACGAGAAACGGCTCCAGCCCGGCCGACCGCGACTCGCCCTTCTCGGGCTCTCGGACCCTCGCGAGGACCTCGACGAAGTCGGCGGCCAGAGCGTTGCCAGCCCAGCGCTTGTGGCCGGTCAGCACCCAGCTGTCCCCGTCCTTGCGTGCCGTGGTCTGCACCCCGGCAAGGTCGGAGCCGGCGGTGGGCTCGCTCAGGGCGATCGAGCCGATCCACTGTCCCTTCGCGGACCTCATGAGCAGCTCGTCGCGACGGCCGGCGTCGAGGACCTGGGTGCCGAGCCCCTGCCCACGGGCCAGGATGCTTGCGACGCTCAGCCAGGCCCGGGCCAGCTCCTCCGAGACCAGGCAGTACTCGAAGACGCCCAGCCCGAGGCCACCGTGCCCAGTTTGGACGGTGATCCCGAACCAGCCCAGCGCTGCCAGCTGGTCGATCAGCTCACGCGGCATCTGCGCCTTCTGCGGGTCGAGCTCGTCGGCGATCGGCAGGACGACGTCGCGGGCGAAGGCGCGGGCCTGCTGCTGCAGGGCGGTGCGCTCCGGAGTGGCCCAGGGGGTGGGGAGGTCCATGCACGACGCTCTACCCCGATTCGGGCCGACCCACTACAGCGAAGGCGCCCGGCCGGCCCACGGGTTGGCCCGCTCGAGCTGGCTGGCCACCCGCACGAGCAGGTCCTCGCGCCAGGGACCTCCGACAAGCTGCATGCCGATCGGCAGGCCGCCCTCGGTCTGCTCGAGCGGCAGCGATACGGCCGGCTGGCCGGTGATGTTGAAGAAGGCGTTGAACAAGGCCATGGCGAAGACCGTCGGCGCGGTGTTCGCGGGGTCGGCATGCACCTCGGCCAGCACGCCGACGGGCGGGGTCAGGATCGACAGGGTCGGCGTGAGCAGCAGGTCGAACTCGGTCCCCCACCGCGGGACGTCGCTGCGGGTGAAGCGCTGCAGGGCGTGCACAGCCGCCACGTAGGTGAGGCTGTCGATGCCCTGCGCGGTCTGCCGGTTGGCCTGGATGTGTGGCTCCGTGAGACTCCAGTCGACGCCCTCGTAGTCGGCCAGCCCGGAGTGCACGATCGCCAGGAAGGCGAACAGCGCCTCGTCGGGGACGGTGAGCTCGGCGGGCTTCACCGTGTGCCCCAGGGCAGCGAGGGCGTCAGAGGTACGCAGCGTCGCGGCGGCGACGTCGGGGTCCATCGGCATGCCGAGCGGCGGTGTCGTGACGACCCCGATCCGCAGCGTCCCCGGGTCCTGCCCGACCTCGTCCAGGTACGGCCGGGACGGCGCGGGTGCGTTGTACCAGGACAGCGGGTCCTGGCCGCTGATGGCGTCGAGGACGGCCGCGGCGTCCGCCACCGTGTGCGTGACGGCCCCTTCGACCACGCCGCCCTCCCAGGACAGGACCGTGCGCGGGACCCGGCCGCGGCTGGGCTTGAGGCCGACCAGACCGCAGCAGGCTGCAGGGATCCGGATCGACCCGCCGCCGTCGTTGGCGTGCGCGAGGGGGAACATCCCGGCAGCGACGGCGGCGGCCGCGCCACCGCTCGACCCACCCGGGGTCCGCTCCAGATCCCACGGGTTCCGGGTCGGTCCGTACCGCAGGTTCTCGGTGACGGTGATCGGCCCGAACTCGGGGGCGTTGGTGCGTCCCGCCAACACGAAGCCGGCCCGCTGCAGGGCAGTGACGACCAGCTCGGACTCCGGTGAGGGCCCAACCGGGGCGCCCCGGGAGCCGAACGTCACGGGCCAGCCCTGAACGACGGTGAGGTCCTTGATCGGGATCGGGACGCCGTGGAACGGCGGGAGCTCCCCACCCTCCATCACCTGCTCCGTCGCGGCGGCAGCGGCTGCCCGCGCCTGGTCGTCGTCGCGCCAGATCACGGCGTTGACCCGGTCGTTGACGGCGTCGACGCGAGCCAGGCAGGCGTCGAGGACCTCGGTGGGGCTCACCTCCCGGTTCCGGATCGCGGCGGCCACCGACAGCGCTGAGGTGAGGTCCATGCCGTCGAACCTAGCCCCGCACCACGTCCGCTGCGACCCTCGCCCCCGACAGGAACGTGTTGTAGTTTTCTCGGCGTGATCACGGTGCTCGACGGCGAACGGTCGACCGAGGTTGCTTCCGACGGACCGCTGCTGGAGGCCGCCGACCTGCTCGCCGCGACGGGCTGGGAGCTCAAGGCCCATGGGCTGTGCCGGGGCGAGGTGTGCGTCCCGGCCTCCCTGA
>JAYTHM010000627.1:0-2525 GCA_043732645.1 Frankiales bacterium | reverse complement strand
GCGGGGTCTTCCAGAACGTCGTCCTGCTGCGGGCCACTCGTCGGCTGCTGAACGGAGCCGGCTTCCGCGTGCTGATGCCCGCCCGAGTGCCTGCCAACGACGGTGGCCTGGCTCTGGGCCAGATCATGATCGCCGCTCATCAGGTCGCCGCTCATCAGGAGGACTCATGTGCCTAGCAGTTCCCGGCCGGGTCACGAACATCACACTGGTTGATGACGTCGTGATGGCCCAAGTCGACTTCGGTGGAGTGACCAAACAGGTCTGCCTGGCCTACGTGCCCGACGCGGTGGTGGGGGAGTACGTCATCGTGCACGTTGGGTTCGCCATCCAGCGCCTCGACGAGCGTTCAGCCCTGGAGACTCTCGCCGAGTTCGCACGTCTTGGTCTGCTGCGCGAGGAGCTCGGTCCCGTCACGGAAGGCCAGTTCGGGACGGCGGCCTCGCTGTGAGATATCTTGAAGAATTCGGCAACCCGACGATGGCCCTGCGCCTGGTCGAGCAGATCAAGCAGACGGCGACCCGGCGCTGGTCGGTCATGGAGGTCTGCGGGGGCCAGACCCACTCGATCATCCGGCACGGCATCGACCAGCTGCTGGCCGACCAGGTCGAGATGATCCACGGCCCGGGTTGTCCGGTGTGCGTCACCCCGCTGGAGATTATCGACAAGGCTTTGGCGATCGCCGCCCGGCCCGGGGTCATCTTCTGCTCGTTCGGCGACATGCTTCGCGTGCCTGGCAGCTCAGTGGACCTGTCTCGGGTCAAGAGCGAGGGCGGCGACGTCCGGGTCGTCTACTCACCGATGAACGCCCTGGCGCTGGCAAGGGCGAACCCCGACCGGGAGGTCGTCTTCTTCGGCATCGGCTTCGAGACGACCGCTCCCGCCAACGCGATGACGGTCCACCAGGCGCGGCGCCTGGGCGTCACGAACTTCTCGCTGCTGGTCTCGCACGTGCTGGTGCCGCCCGCGATCGAGGCGATCATGGAGTCGCCCACCTGCCGGGTCCAGGCCTTCCTCGCCGCAGGCCACGTGTGCAGCGTGATGGGCACCGGTCAGTACCCGCCGCTGGCCGAGCGGTACCGCGTGCCGATCGTCATCACGGGCTTCGAGCCGCTCGACATCCTGGAGGGCATTCGCCGCACGGTCGTCCAGCTAGAGGAGGGTCGGCACGAGGTGGAGAACGCCTACGCAAGGGCGGTGCCCGATGAGGGCAACCTGCCGGCGCAGGAGATGCTCGGCGCCGTCTTCGAGGTGACCGACCGGTCGTGGCGAGGGATCGGCCCGATCCCGCGCAGCGGCTGGCGGCTGACTCCGGAGTACGCCGAGTACGACGCCGAGCGACGCTTCGCCGTCACCGACATCCACGTTGCCGAGTCGGCACTGTGCCGCTCGGGTGAGGTCCTGCAGGGCCAACTCAGGCCGCACGAATGCCCCGCGTTCGGACGCGAGTGCACCCCCCGCCACCCGCTCGGGGCAACGATGGTCTCATCAGAGGGCGCCTGCGCCGCCTACTATCTCTACCGCCGTCTAGCGACGACAGGGGCCGACCGTGGCTGAGCCCCCGACCGTCGCCGAGGCCGCGCCACGGGCAAACATCGACGTCGACACCTGGGTCTGCCCAGCCCCGTTGCGTGACTCGCCCGTGGTGGTCATGGGGCACGGCGGTGGCGGGGTAATGTCGCGGGAGCTGGTCGAGCACCTGTTCCTGCCGGCGTACGGCGCGGCTGCGGACGCCGCCCTCGGCGACGCCGCGCTCCTGGATGTCGCCGGGGTACGGCTGGCGTTCTCCACCGACTCCTACGTCGTCAACCCGATGTTCTTCCCGGGTGGATCGATCGGCGACCTCGCCGTCAACGGAACCGTCAACGACCTGGCGATGATGGGCGCAATGCCGCTCGTTCTCTCGACCGCCTTCATCATCGAGGAGGGCACCCCCATCGAGATGGTCGGCCGGGTCGCCGAGACGTTGGGCGCTGCCGCCCGGATGGCCGGGGTCAAGCTCGTCACCGGAGACACGAAGGTCGTCGAGCGTGGTCACGGTGACGGGGTCTACATCAACACCACGGGTATCGGCGCTGTCCCTGGTGGCGTGGACATCAGGCCCGCTCGAGTCGCCGTCGGCGACGTGGTCATCATCAGCGGGGACATCGGCATGCACGGTGTCGCGGTGATGAGCTGCCGAGACGGACTCGACTTCGGCACCGATGTCCGCAGCGACACCGCCGCCCTGCACGACTTGGTGGCGGCTATGTTGGCCACCGGAGCCGACCTGCACGCCATGCGCGACCCCACCCGAGGTGGAGTGGCCGCTTCGCTGAACGAGATCGCCCGCGCTGCGGGCGTCGGCATCGAGCTCACCGAGAGCGAGCTGCCGATCCCTCAGGCGGTCCGTGACGCGTGCGGCCTGTTGGGTCTGGACCCGCTGCTCGTGGCCAACGAAGGCAATCTTCTCGCTTTCGTGCCCGCCGCGGAGGCGGATAGCGTTCTCGCGGCAATGCGTGGGAACGCGCACGGCCAACAGGCGCGGA
>JAYTHM010000626.1:0-8524 GCA_043732645.1 Frankiales bacterium | reverse complement strand
TGGCGGTTGGTGCACGTGCCCGAGAGCTGGAACTTGCCGGTGCTCCCCTCGGTGTCCAGGGCCGTGGGGTCGGCGGAGCGGGCGTAGATCGTCTTGCGGTGGGCTTCGACGCTTCGATCAGGGCCTTGTCGTCGGCCGTCAAGACGGCGTAGTGACCGTTGGCCGGGGTCACGATGGCGATCTGGATGTTGGCCTTGTCGAAGCGGATGGCGCCGGCAGAAGCGGCCGTCGCGACGTTGGTCGCGGTGTCGACCTGGATCAGGTAGGTGTGCACCGCCTTCGCGACCGTTGTGTCGCGGAAGACGATCTGCCAGTCCT
Organism: Frankiales bacterium; assembly: GCA_043732645.1. GTDB lineage: Bacteria > Actinomycetota > Actinomycetes > Mycobacteriales > SCTD01 > RYN-111. Next base: position 8,206 of record JAYTHM010000626.1, on the reverse strand, counting down.
TGACGTTGTACGTCGGTGCCACGTTGGGGCTGAGCACGAAGTGCCAGCCCTCGAGGGCCGTTGCCCTAGGGTTGTTGACCGGGAACAGGTTGCAGGCGCTGCTTCCGAAGGTCGCGGCCTTTGCTCCGTAGTGCGCGGAGTTCAGCTCGTACCACTCGGGCACGGTCGGCGTGGTGCTCGTGCTGGCCAGCGAGGTGTCGACCCAGCTCGGCAGCGACGGCGGGTGCACGACGGCGATGGCGACGAGAGCGCCGGCCCCAGCAGGGCCCCAGGTGCTGCGGAGCAAGGTCTGCGTGATGTTAGACCGGTGTGTACCCCCGGAAACGCGCAAGAACACATCACCACAATCAGGTCTATCCCGCCAGGAAGGGTTGTCGCATCCCCCTCGGCCATCGGATCCCGAGGTCACCCGTTCGGGCTATCCAGTCCGGCCTTTCCACACGCCCACGACCGTCTGCCCCGCAGGTACGTCGGCCAGGACGACCGCGTTGGCGCCGATCCGGGCGCCGTCGCCGATGTGGATCGGGCCGAGGACCTTCGCTCCTGCGCCGATGCGGACCCCATCGCCAAGGGTCGGCTGGCCTTCGCTCGCGCCACCGTGGCCGATCGTGACGCCTTGGTAAACGACGAGGTCGCGCCCGGCCCGCACCTCGTGGCCGATGACGATGCCGACGCTGTGCACGAGGGCGAACCCGGGACCGATCTGTGCGGCCGGGTGCAACTCGGCGCCGGCCGTCCGGATCGCCCGGGCCTTGCACCACTGCGCCACGGGTCGGGTCAGCCGTCGGGGGTAGGCCGCCTGGCCCAGCCGGAACAGGATCATGGCACCGATCGCCGGCTGGAACGGCGTGCGCACGAAGGCTCCCAGCAGGATTCGCCAGGTGGGAGCGTCCCAGGCAGCCGTCATGTGCCGCAGGTCCGCCACGAGACAGACCCGCAGCCCGGACCCGCCCATGAGTGCGCCGGGAGCAGTCATCCGTCATTATGGACACGGGCAGAGCGGCGCACGACATCCGCTCTCGTGAGGAGACTGGACGGTCTGGGCTTGATAGCCCGGTCGGTTGGTGCCTCTTACATCGCTTGCGTTCTTCTTCGTCGCGTGTCATTCTTAAAAAAATCTTCTTCCTAGTCCCTGGGGGGCTCATGTACAACTCACCGCAGATCTTGGACCTCGGCTCCGTCGCCGAGCACACCCTCGCTGCCAGCGTGATCCCAGTCGGCGTGTCCGGCTCAAAGACGACGATTGTTAACAACGATGCGTCCATCAACGCTGCGCTCTTGGCGCAGGGCTTCGCTACGATCCCGAACGGCACTAAGGTTCCGTAAAGTCTCCTTTCACATGAGGCGGAGCGGTCGTTGGCTGCCCCGCTACGTGTCGTTTCGGACGGGTGAGTTGCGGGGGAAATAGTGACAACCGCGAGGAAAACTGCGGTTGGTGCGTCAGGTCGGCGCTGGACGGTGAGCCTTAGCAGCAGGGGGAAGGGTGCACGCGCCCCTGTTACGCCCGTGGTCTGGTCTGACCTGACCTGTTGCTTCGCGGCGAGTGCGCCAGGGATTCAGGTCATCGAGACGAGTCGTTACGTCCTACTCTTCGATGGCCGCCTTGACAACGAGACCGACCTTCGCGGCCGCATGCCAATCGACCAAGAGCGTCCCGCGAACCTGTTGGGGAGTGACCCAGGCGGGACCGCTGAAACGGTCCTGCGGGTTTTCTGCCACTTGGGCCCTTCCTGTCTGGACGCGCTCGTTGGCGACCTGGCCGCGGTGGTTTACGACAAGAGGCGTCGTCACCTCACGGTCCTGCGCGACATCACCGGCATGCGGCCGGCCTACCTGGGTTCTGACACCCAGCACGACTGGGCTTTCGGCTCGCTCCTCGATGGGCTCGCTGTACTGCCCGCTGTGACTCCCGACCCGCTGTGGGTGGCAAGTTCGTTCGTGGGTGGACAGCTCGAAGCGACGTCCACGCCCTACGCCGAAGTGATGGCCGTCGAGGCGGGATGCGCCGCCGTGACGAGCGGCCGAGGGTGGCGTCAGCAACAGCAAGCCATCTGGTACCCGACGCAGCTGTCCGGTCGCGGTCCTGGGATCTGGTTCGAGGCATTCCGGGAGACGCTTGATGAGGCGGTCCGTTGCCGATCAAGGGGCCTCGGGCGGGCAGGGGTCGCGCTGTCCGGAGGTGTGGACTCGGCAAGCCTGATCGCTTCCAGCTCCGCGGTCGCGCCGTCCGTGGACTGGTACGCCCTCTGCCTTCCGTTCACTGACTCCCTGGGGGACGAACGTGAGCTACAAAGCCGCATCGCCTCCCACGTCGGCGCCTCACTGCACTGGGTGGGGATGCAGGGGCACGGCCCTTTCGGGCGCGGCGAGCCGGAGGAGGTCTACGCACGTTTCGGGGCGCCGCCGGCGACGGTCAACTGGTTCATGCAGGACTGCCTGGCGGAGAAGGCCCGGGACCTTGGGCTCGACGTCGTCTCCGCCGGGGAGGACGCTGACTCCGCCCTGGGAGGCGTCGCGCTTACCCACACATCTGACCTGCTCGCGCATGGACGACTGGTCGAGTGGCGGCGCGAGGTTGCGTGGCTGCGCTACCACCGGATCAGGGGATATAAGGGGGCCTTGCGCCACGACCTGCAAATGCTGACACCCCCGATGGTGCGCCGCCGCCTCCCGTCGGTGTTCGGGCAGCACCAGGCTCCTGTCGAGCTCTCTGCCCAGCTGGTCTCGCAGACAGATCTTGTGGGGCGCTTGTCGTCGGCCTGGAGCGCCAGCGCGTGGTCGTTCGGCAGGTCGTTTGCGCTGTCGCAGTCTGCGGTCACCCGGCCTGCCTTCATCCAGGTGTTCGGCGAAGACATCGCTCGGCCCTGGCGCGATCACGGGGTGACGCTCTCGCTGCCCTACCTCGATCGAAGGGTCTTGTCGCTGACGATGGCTATGCCGGCCGAGGCTGTGGTGCATCGGGGGATCAATAAGATCGCGCTGCGAGAGTCGCAGGTCGGCCGGCTGTCGGCGGAGTTCCGCGCCCAGCGCACCAAGGCCGTGCTCTCGCAAGCGAGCCACGTCGCGCTGGCGGGCCCACAGCGAGAGGCGCTCCGGCGCGGGCTTGATGCCGCCAGGTCTCTGCCGGAGTGGTTCAACCCGGTGCAGGTGGAGCTTGCGCGTCAGGCAGCAGCCGATGGCGAGCACTACTCAGTTGCCGCCAACCTCGGGAGGATGGCGCTGTGGATCCAGTGGGTCAAAAGCTGACGCCACGTCAGCCCATCTACTCGTCGAGCACTGCAGCGATCACGTGGTCCACCACGTGGGCCATCTGTTCCCAAGATGCGGGGCGGGTCAGTACCCACACTCGCAGCTCGATCAGGGCCAGCAGCCGTGCCGCGCTCGCCTTGTCGTGCCGGACCGTCGTGTGCGAGTGTAAAACGCGGAGGCGCTCGCTCACGGGGACCTGAACGAGTCCGAGCTGCGTTCCCCAGGTCAGCACGACAACGTCGTGGATGGTCGCGCTGGTCGGACCAGGCCGTACCCGCAGCCGTGTCCGGCTGCCGTTTCGGGTGGAGACCGCGGACGTCGTCAGCGGCAGCGCTGCGGCGGCCCCCGGCCGCAGGTCGATACTTCTCGGCCCGGCCCGCACGACCCCATCTCGGATGACAACCAGATCATCGGCGAGGATGTCCAGGTCGTCCCGGTGCAGCGCGATCCAGCCCAAGAGGCTGCTTTTTCCCGCCTCCTGCTCTCCGACGACGGCGAGGGCGCGGCCGTCACGGGCCACGACGCCGCCGTGCAGCACGGCAAAGCCGTCCCAGCGGCAGAAGGTTGCGGCGGCCGCCGCCAGGAGTGGGTGTGCAACGTCCTCGGCGTCCACAGGCGGGCGAATCACGAAAGTCGCGGTGCGCGCCGCGCGATCCAGCGCCAAGCTGCCCTCGTCGACGAGCTTGCAACGCAGATGGTCGTCGTCGTCGACGTGCTGGCCGCTCCACGGGCGCCAGGGAGCCAGGATCACGTGTAACGGCTGATCGCCCTCTTGGGCAGACGGCAGCAGGTGTGCCGCACCGTCCACCCCCGTGAGCGCGAGGCCGTAGGCACCGGGTCGGCTGCTCACTGGTCCCACCACAGCACCGGGAGGCGTTGGATCTCCACGTGGTCGACCTGGGTCAGCCCACCAGGCACCTCCAGCCAGGCGTGCGCAGTGAACCCCTTGCTGGGCGCCGTCACGCCGATGACCAGGTCCCGGTCCACCTGCTGAGCGTGCAGGTAGCGCTGCAGGACGGCCGCTTCCACCAGGCAGGTGGCGTGGGTCGCGGACAGAACCCGGCTCACGACCCCCGAAGCTTGCAGCCCGGTGGCGGGAGCGGAACGGATAGCGAGACTCACCAGCCCCTGCTTCTCCACGTGGCCACGCAGCCCGATCCGAACCCGGACGGCCCACGCGGCGGCACGCAGGTCCCTCGCGGTAACCCCGCGCATCGCGCCTTCTTTCGTAACCCAGCCCACCGTCGTTGGCCTAAGATCCGAACTGTGAGTACACGTTACGGGATCGACACGACACAGACCGTGTGGCGGGAGGTGGATGGCGAGATCGTAATACTCGGCGACGGAGGCCGTGTCTACCTCGGCCTCAACCCCAGCGGCGCGCTGCTGTGGAAGACCTTGGCTGACGGCGCGACCAAGGGCGAGCTTGAGCAGGCCCTGACGTCCGGCTTTCCCGGTGAGGTGAGCGATGCCGCGGTGGACGTGGTGTCGTTCCTGAGTCACCTGCGGGACCGCGGCCTGCTGACCGAGGCCTGAGACCTCACCCGCCTGCCTGCGCCCAGCGGACGAACCGGTCGCGATCGGGCGATCGGGCGAGCGACAGGCGCCCGTATTCCTTGTCCACCGACTGCGGTCCGGGTCGGGAGCCCCGCAGCGCGACGCGCCAGGGATGGTCCGCCTCCTGCAGAAACGGCAGCAGGGCGTGGCTCCAGTACTCCCGCAGGGTCTCGCGCAGCGAGCCCGCCGTCGTATCCCGCGTGCTGGTCATCAGGACTCGGCCGCTGCCGATCGAGACGCGGTGCGGGGGGCGCCGACAATCGAGTCCGGCCATCATGGAACGCCACATCTTGGCGCCAGACAGCTCGTCGAGCAGGCCGGCGGGCAGGGGCGTCCAGAGCAGAACCTGACTGCGGTGGAGCATAACGGCACAGACCAGCTGCAGCCGCTGGCGACGCGCAGTCCGGACCACGTCGTTCCAGTCAAGGACGCGCCTTGCCGCCATGTGCAGGTCCATCGACCAGACCAGTTGATCGGCTCCCGACTGTGCGCCGTGTGCGGCAAGGTGCACGAGCGCATCCGCCGGATCCAGCCCCCAGACCTGCCGTCCGGCGACGGTGACCGGCTGACGGCGTCGCAGCAGCTCGGTCGTCGACACAGGGAAAGCGGATCGGGTGGCCGGCGCGTTGAAGACGTTCCAGTGCAGATCCAGGGGTAGCTCGTGGCTGGTCACGACCGACAGCTGTGCGCGCCGGGTGCGCTCGAGCTCGGACCAGGGTTCGCTGTAGAGGTAGGCACCGCTGTCGTGGAGCGCGTCCAGCACCCCCTCGAGGTCGTGTACGTCAACAAGGACGTCGACGTCGCCGTAGACGCGGAGCTCTGGTCGGGTGTAAGCGGTCTCGGCGAGGACCGGTCCCTTGAAGCTCAGCCACGCCACGCCCAGCTCCTCGAGCAACGACGCGGTCCGGTGCAGCTCTTGAGTCAGGCGCATGTTTGTGACGACGCCGCTGAGGTAGTCGGGGTGCAGTGCCGCCCGCACCGTCGGGTCGAGCCGCTCGAGCTGGACCAGCCGGGAGTGCAGCATTCCCTGGACACGGTGGTGACGCGACAGCGCCACCAGCCCGTGCACGTCCTTTCGAAGAACGAGGTCTAGGCCTTCGAGGGCTTCGCGGCTCATCGCCCCGGGGCGAACCGCGTCGAGCAACGCAGTCCCCACGGTTGCCAGGGGCAGGGTTGTCACGAGCCCGGCGCTGTCTCGAGCCCGAAGGCCTGGGCCTGCAGGCTGAAGAGGTCCTTGTAGAGGCCGCCCTTAGCCATCAGCTCATCATGACGGCCGGTCTCCGCTACGCGCCCTTTGTCTAACACGTAGATTCTATCCGCCGTGCGCACACTGGAGAAGCGGTGGGAGATGAACACGACGGTTCTATTGGCAAGAAGCTGGCGCAGCCGTAGGAACAGGTCGTGCTCGGCCCGAGGGTCCAGAGCGGACGACGGCTCGTCCAGGATGATGAACGGCGCCTCCCTGTAGAAGGCCCTGGCCAGCGCGACGCGCTGCCACTGACCCAGTGAGAGCTCCTGGCCGTCGCTGAACTGCCGGCTGAGGTAGGTGTCGTAGCCGCGGGGCAGTGCCGACAGGAAGGCGTCTGCGCCGGACTGCCGCGCGGCAGTCTGGACGGCCTCCCTGTCGTCGATGGCCTCAGCCCGGCCGACCCCGATGTTCTGCTGGGCAGGGAGCTGGTAGTGCACGAAGTCCTGGAAGATCACTGCGACGTTCTTGCGCAGCTCAGCCAGGTCGAGGGTGGCGGTGTCGATCCCGTCCCAGTCGACCCGGCCGGAGGTGGGCGGGTAGAGACCGGCCAGGATCTTTGCCAGCGTCGTCTTGCCCGACCCGTTCTCACCGACGAGCGCGATCACCTCCCCCCGCTGTACGTCGAGGTCGACGCCCGAGAGGGCAGGTCGTGACGCGCCGGGGTAGGTGAAGCTGACCCCGCGAGCGGTGATGGACGTGAAGGGCGGCACCGCACGTCCCGTCGCGTCCTCCTTCACCATCGTCGGAGTGAGCGAGAGGAAGCTCGCCAGGTCCTGGAGGAACAGTCCCGACTCGTAGAGTGCTGCAGCCCCGGCCACCAGACCCGCCACCTGCGAGCTCAGGAGCCGAGCAGCAACAGCGGCAGCACCTGCTGAGGCCAGGCTGAGGTGGTCGCTGCGCAGGAGCAGGACCACGACGGCGATGGCCGCGACGCCGGAGGCGCCGGTGACGACGGCGGCGAGCAGCCCCAGCCGCTGCCGGTAGGAGACCTGCTTCTGGAGATCGACGAAGTAGCGGCTGTAACGCGACTCCCACCGCCCGATGAGGACCTCGGCGAGACCGAAAGCGCGCACCTCCTTTGCGGCTTCCCGGGCTGACAGCACGTCCTGCAGGTAGAAGCGCTCCCGGGCAGACTCGATCTGATCGCGCTGGAACGTGAACTCAGAGCGGCTTCCACGGCGGCTCAGGTAGGCGAGCGGCAGGCCAGCCAGCAGCAGGATCGGGACAAGGGCGGGCGCGAGCCGTAGGACGGCCACAGCCAGGACCGTCGAGCTGACCAGGCCGCTGACGAGGGCCAGCAGGCCCTGCGTGACGGCAACAGGCCGACTGACCGCGTTGGCCGAGACGCGCTGGAGCCGGTTGTAGAAGGAGGCGTTCTCATAGGCCAGCAGGTCGATGCCGCTGCACGTGCGCATGAGGTCACGCTGGACCTGCTGCTGCGCACGCTCGGCCAACTGGCGCGTCTTCTGGCCCTGGACGGAAGTCAGGGCCGTGGTGACACCGCTGAGTACCGCGAGGGCGACGAGGGGGACCAGGACGCCCCTCCCTGTGACGCTATTGCCGCGTGCCGTGAGAAGCCGCTCGATTGCGGTCTTCGCCAACAGGACCTGCAAGCCAGCCAGCAATGACTGCAGGACGCTCGCGCTCATCACCAGCGTAAACGTGCGAGGAGCTGCCGTGCGGACCAACCGTACGGCGTCCAGCAGCAGCCGCGGAAGCCCTCGCAGGCGTAGCTGATCAGCTTCGCCTCGTTCGACCGTCGCCCGCATGCTTGCAGGGTAGGGTGCGTACCTCTGCTAGTAGAAACTTCAGGGGCTTAGGTACGACGCTGCCTGCCGGAAGACCACATCCTGCCGGAAGCGATCGACACTGCCCGGGGCCGCAGAAGCCCAGCGGGTCCGGGTGTTGGTGTCCAGCGCCTGGCGTATCAGCCCGGCGAGCTCGTCCGCGTTGTACGGGTCGGACTGGAGCAGGCCGTTAGCGCCCGGCGCGACGGCGACGGCGGCACCGGCCAACTCGGTGGTGATGACGGGTAGGCCGGTAGCCAGTGCTTCGACGATGACGAGACCGAAGGGCTCGTACTGCGTGGGCAGCACCAGTACGTCGGCCCCGGCGTACCAAGCGGCAGCATCGGCGGTCGGACCATGCCAC
>JAYTHM010000625.1:0-2529 GCA_043732645.1 Frankiales bacterium | reverse complement strand
CCCTGATCGTCAGCCCGCCCAAGGCCGGCAAGACGATGGTCCTGCAAGCCATCGCGAACGCGATCACGACCAACAACCCCGAGTGCCACCTGATGGTCGTGCTGGTGGACGAGCGGCCCGAAGAGGTCACCGACATGCAGCGCTCGGTGAAGGGCGAGGTGATCGCCTCGACCTTCGACCGTCCGCCGACGGATCACATCACCGTCGCCGAGCTGAGCATCGAGCGGGCCAAGCGTCTGGTCGAGCTCGGCCACGACGTGGTCGTCCTGCTCGACTCGATCACCCGCCTGGGCCGTGCCTACAACCTGGGCGCCCCCGCGAGCGGGCGGATCCTCACCGGTGGCGTCGACAGCGCGGCGCTCTACCCGCCCAAGCGCTTCCTGGGTGCGGCCCGCAACATCGAGAACGGTGGCTCGCTCACGATCTTCGCCACCGCGCTGGTGGAGACCGGCTCCGCCATGGACACCGTGATCTTCGAGGAGTTCAAGGGCACCGGCAACGCCGAACTCAAGCTCGACCGCCGACTCGCCGATAAGCGGATCTTCCCGGCGATCGACGTGGACGCCTCCGGCACCCGCAAGGAGGAGCTGCTGCTCGCCCCTCAGGAGCTGCGCATCGTCCTGCAGCTGCGCCGGGTCCTGCATGCCCTCGACACCGGAGCCAGCCTCGAGTTGTTGCTCGACAAGATGAAGGCGACCCGCACCAACGTCGAGTTCCTCATGCAGATCCAGAAGACCACGGTGGAGTAGGACGGCCACTAGCCCGTCGTACCGGCTTCCACCGCACGCTCCATCCGCAGGCAGCCGAACACCGCGGGCGGCCACTGGCGGGAACACGCAGCGGCCAGCCGGGCGCTGAGCTAGTCGTGCGCGCATCTGGCACACTTAACCAACTCCGGCACCGGTTCCCGTGCACCCACACGACCCGGCGGCCACTGAACCGAGAGGCACCACCGTGAAGACTGGCATCCACCCGAGCTACACCGAGACGAACGTCTCGTGCACCTGCGGCAACACGTTCACGACCCGCAGCACGGCCGGCGGCGAGATCCGCTGCGAGGTCTGCGCGGCATGCCACCCGTTCTACACGGGCAAGCAGAAGATCCTCGACACCGGTGGCCGCGTGGCCCGGTTCGAGCAGCGCTTCGGCAAGCGCTCCAAGTAGCGACGTCACGGCGCCCGGATCCCGCAGGGGACGGGCGCCGTTCGCATGCCCGGAGCAGGAGCCCGCACGACCCCCCGACCAGAAAGACACGGCCCATGGCTGACCCGCTGGACGACCTGCTGGCCGAGCACGCCGACCTTGAGGCACGGCTGGCCGACCCGGCGGTCCACGCCGACCAGACGACGGCCCGCGAGCTCGGCCGGCGGTACGCCGAGATCGGCCCGATCGTCGCGACCAGCCGCCAGCGGGACGTCCTGCGCGAGGACCTGCAGGCTGCCAGGGAGCTCGAGATGGCCGAGGAGGCGGGCGACCTCGAGGTGCAGCTCGCGGCCCTCGACGCCACGATCATCACGATGCTGATCCCGAAGGACCCGGCCGACGCCAAGGACGTGATCCTTGAGGTCAAGGGTGGCGAGGGTGGCGACGAGGCCGCGCTGTTTGCCGGCGACCTAGTGCGGATGTACACCCGCTACGCCGACAGTCGCGGCTGGAAGGTCGAGCTGGTCAGCCAGACCGAGGGCGAGATGGGCGGCTACAAAGACATTCAGCTCGCGGTGAAGTCGCGTGACCCGGAAAATCCGGTCTATGGCCGCCTGAAGTACGAAGGCGGCGTGCACCGCGTCCAGCGGGTGCCCGCGACCGAGTCGCAGGGCCGGATCCACACCTCCGCCGCCGGCGTGCTGGTGCTCCCGGAGGCGGAGGAGGTCGATGTGAGCATCGACCAGAACGACCTGCGCATCGACGTCTACCGCAGCAGCGGACCCGGCGGGCAGAGCGTCAACACGACTGACTCTGCGGTCCGCATCACGCACCTGCCGACCGGGGTGACGGTCAGCATGCAGAACGAGAAGAGCCAGCTGCAGAACCGCGAGGCCGGCATGCGGGTGCTGCGCGCCCGCCTGCTCGCGCTCGCACTGGAGGAGCAGGCGGCAAAGGACTCAGCGACCCGGGGAAGCCAGATCCGCACGATGGACCGGTCGGAGAAGATCCGCACCTACAACTGGCCCGACAACCGGATTGCTGACCACCGCAGCGGATACAAGGCCAACAACCTCATGCAGGTCCTCGACGGGGACCTCGACCCGGTGATCCAGTCCCTTATCGACGCCGACAACGAGGCAGCCCTGAAGGGGGAGCAGTCTTGAAGCTCCAGCACGCCGTTCGCCAGGCCACCGACACGTTGCGCGCCGCGGGTGTCAACAGTCCCGAGCACGACGCGCGCGCTCTCGCGGTCCATGTTCTGGGGGTGGCCAAGCCGTCGGACCTGGCCCGCTTCGAGAGCATCGACGAGACGCTGTACGACGACCTCGTGGCCCGCCGCGCCTCCCGCGTGCCGTTGCAGCACCTGACCGGGTCGGTGGGCTT
>JAYTHM010000624.1:0-8549 GCA_043732645.1 Frankiales bacterium | reverse complement strand
GCGAGCCTTGCCCGAGCCGTGAGAGCACCGTCAGCAACACCCCGCGCTCGAGAGACTGCGCCTCGTCGACGATGACGAACGTGTCATGTAGTGACCGGCCGCGGATGTGGGTAAGCGGCAGCACCTCGAGCAGCCCGCGGGCCATCACCTCCTCGACCACCTCAGGGGCGACCAGCGCACCGAGGGTGTCGAAGACGGCCTGCGCCCAGGGACCCATCTTCTCGGAAGCGTCGCCGGGCAGGTAGCCGAGGTCTTGGCCGCCAACGGCGTACAGGGGCCGGAAGACGAGGACCTTCTTTTGGGCCCGACGCTCCAGGACCGACTCGAGACCCGCGCACAGGGCGAGCGCAGACTTCCCCGTCCCGGCTCGCCCCCCCAGCGACACGATGCCGATCTCCGGGTCAAGCAACAGCTCGATCGCGACCCGCTGCTCGGCGGACCGGCCGTGCACCCCAAAGGCGTCACGGTCGCCGCGCACCAGCCGCACCGACTTGTCGGGGGCGACCCGACCCAGGCCGGAGCCACGGTCGGACAGCAGTACCAGCCCGGTGTGGGTCGGCAGCTCGCGGGCTTCCGGCAGGTCGAGCCGGCCCTGCTCGTAGAGCCGGTCGAGGTCGGCGGCCTCGATCGAGATCTCGTCCATGCCGGTCCAGCCCGACGAAACGGCGAGCTCGGCGCGGTACTCCTGGGCGGGGATCCCGATGGCCGCCGCCTTCACGCGCAGGGGCAAGTCCTTGCTGACCAGGACGACGTCGTTGCCCTCGGACGCCAGGTTGGCCGCCACGGCCAGGATGCGGCTGTCGTTGTCACCGACCCGGAAGCCGGCGGGCAGGCCGTCGACAGAGCAATGGTTCAGCTCGACGCGCAACGAACCCTCGGCGACCGGGATCGGCTGGTCGAGACGGCCGTGCTCGATCCGCAGGTCGTCCAGGACGCGCAGCGCCTGCCGGGCGAACCACCCCAGCTCAGGGTGGTCTCGCTTGCCCTCGAGCTCGGAGATCACCACCAGTGGCAGGACCACCTCGTGCTCGGCGAACCGCCCCATCGCTCCGGGGTCAGACAGCAGCACTGAGGTGTCAAGGACGAAGGTCTTCACGCAGGCCTCCAGCAGTCGAAGCGGGGCCGGGACCGTGCCCAGCTATCCCAGACGGTAAGCCGCCCCCGACCGCGTGGGACGCGCGACACGCAGGTGGTCAGGGGTGAAGCGGCTGAACATCAAGCGACAGGGGGGCCACAAGATCCCTGACGGCAGAGGCGATCTCGCTGAAAGCGACGTCAGCCGCGGCCACCGCGCCGCCCTGCCCGAAGAAGCCGTGCACCATCCCGGCGTACTGCCTGGACCACACCTGCACCCCACTGGCGCGCAGGCGCTCGGCGTAGGCGTTGCCCTCATCGCGCAGGACGTCGTACTCCGCCGTGGCGATGACGGCCGGTGCGAGCCCGGCCAGGTCGGTCGCGGCGGCCGGTGACAGCAGCGGCTCGTCGCGGGCGTGCGTGCCGGCGTACCTCTCCCAGCACCACCGCATGTCATCGCCCTCGAGCCCGAACCCGGACAGGTGGTAAGACGGGCTCGTCGCCGCCACGTCCAGGCAGGGGTAGACGAGCAGTTGGCAGGCGAGGGGACGGCCCTCTGCCCGGAAGACGAGCGCCACGGCTGCGGCCAGGTTGGCGCCGGCACTGTCCCCACCGACCGAGACGGACGCGAAGTCCTGCTCGCAGGCCCATCGGGTTGCGGCGAGGGCGTCCTCGAGAGGCACCGGGAACGGGTGCTCGGGGGCGAGCCGGTAGTCGACCGCGAGGACCGCGATGCCGGCCCGATGGCACAGGGACCGAACGATGCCCTCATGCGACTCCAGGCCCCCGACGACCCAGCCGCCCCCGTGCAGGTAGATGAGCACGGCTGGCTGCTCGACCCCCTCGGGCCGGTGCAGCACACAGGGAACGCCTTCGACCTCGAGGGCCGTGGAGCTCGCCACCGACTCCGCGACCCAGCCCTCGCCGCGGCGTTGCCGCACGACGTCGGCGTATCCCCGCCTGTGGTCCTCGACCGAGGTGTCCCGGGCGGTGCCAGGGGGCGTCAGCGCGAGCAGGGCCCGGACCTGTGGGTCGACCGGCATCAGGAGCCGTACCGGCGCTGGCGCGCGGAGTAGGCCCGCAGCGCGCGCAGGAAGTCGACGCGGCGAAAGTCCGGCCAGTGGGCGTCGCAGAAGTAGAACTCGCTGTGGGCGCTCTGCCAGAGCAGGAAGCCGCCGAGTCGTTGCTCTCCGCTGGTGCGGATCACCAGGTCGGGGTCGGGCTGACCACGGGTGTAGAGGTGTTCCGCGATGTGCTCGACGTCGAGCAGCTCCGCGACCTCCTCCAGGGACGTCCCGGCGGCGGCGTGGGCCTGCAGCATCGAGCGGACGGCGTCGGCGATCTCACGCCGGCCGCCGTAGCAGATAGCGACGTTCACGAGCACCCCCGGGCGACCGCCGGTGCTCTCGGCGGCCTCCTTGAGAATCCGGGCCGTCTCGGCCGGGAGCAGGTCGAGCGCACCGACGACGTTGAGGGTCCAGCGGTTCTCGGGGCGGGCCAGGTCAGTCACGACGCCCTCGATGATCCGAAGCAGCGGCGTCAGCTCCGCTTCGGGACGAGACAAGTTATCGGTGCTGAGCAGCCACAGGGTGACCACCTCGACACCCGCCTCGTCGCACCACGCGAGCAGGTCGACGATCTTATCCGCGCCACGCTGGTGGCCCTCCTTGGAGGAGGCTCCGACGGACTTCGCCCACCGCCGGTTGCCGTCAAGGATGACCCCGACGTGGCGCGGCACGGACGCGGCGCTGCGGTGCAGCGAAGCGGACAGCCGTCGCTCGTAGACGTCGTAGACCAGGTCTCGCAGACCCACCAAAGGCTCCTCACCGCCGTACCCAGGCGAGCGTAACGCCTCAGGACACGCGCGCTCGAGCCCACACGCTGCGCAGGACCAGCGGCATCGCGATCCCACACCAGGCGACGACCGCGAAGATGTTGCCGCTCCACAAGAACATCAGCCCGAAGAACGTCAACCCGACCGTCCAGGCCACCCTTCCCACCGGCCCGAACGAGGTATCGCTCCGGTGCCAGCGGCTCCACACCTGGTCCGGCCTCGGCGGGTCTACCCGCGGTGCAAGCCGCCCCGGTACGACGGCCTCCTGGGCGGCCGCGGGCGCAAAGCTCGCATGGCACTGGCTGCACCAGGTCGCTTCGGGACGCGCCTGGGCCCCACAGCTGGCGCACGTCATGGCTTCCGTATCGGCAGCCGGAGGGCCTGCCTCAACCCACGGGCCTCAACCGACGGGGCAATGCAGGTCGTCGGGTCGCGTGACCGGAAGCAGAACAGCTCCCGGTCGCTCGGCAGGTAGCGCACCACCTGACTCCCTGCGAGGTCGCCGTCCTTTCCACGCTCAACGGCCCAGGCCCGCAGCCCGCCCTCCACCGACGAGATGGGAGATTCCGCTCCGACCTCCCGCTTTCCGGGTAGGGCGACGTGCACCAAGGCCCGCCTCCGAGGGTTGGTGGCCGGCTCTCGTCGTACGGCTTCTTAGCTGTTGAGTCGGTCCACGAGCTTGGCGTGCTCCTCGGCGAGGGCCTTGGGCAGGTGCTCGCCGAACTGCGCGAAGTACTCGGGGATCATGCCGGCCTCCTGCTTCCAGATCTCGGTGTCGACCGACAGCAGCAGCGCGAGGTCTTCAGCCGGGATGTCGAGGCCGTCAAGGTCGAGCTCACCGTCGGCGGGCAGGATCCCGATCGCGGTCTCGACGCCCTGCGCGTTGCCCTCAGCGCGGTCCACGATCCACTTCAGGACGCGGGTGTTCTCGCCGAAGCCTGGCCACAGCCATTTGCCCTGCTCGTTCTTGCGGAACCAGTTGACGTAGTAGATCTTCGGCAGCTTGTCTGCCGTTGTCGCCTCACCGATGTCGAGCCAGTGCTGCATGTAGTCGCCCATGTTGTAGCCGCAGAAGGGCAGCATGGCGAAGGGGTCTCGGCGGAGCTGGCCGATGGCACCGGCGGCGGCGGCTGTCGTCTCGGACGAGACGGTCGAGCCGAGGAAGACGCCGTGCTGCCAGTCAAAGGACTCGGTCACCAGCGGTACGGCGGTCGCACGCCGTCCACCGAACAAGATGGCCGAGATCGGGACGCCCTTCGGGTCCTCCCAGTTGCTGGCGATGGTCGGGCACTGGCCGGCCGGGGTAGTGAAACGGGCGTTGGGGTGCGCAGCTGGCGTCTCGCTGGACGGGGTCCAGTCGTTGCCTTTCCAGTCGGTCAGGTGCGCCGGCGCCTGCTCTGTCAGGCCCTCCCACCAGACGTCCCCGTCGTCGGTCAGCGCGACGTTGGTGAAGATGCTGTTGCCGAAGAAGGTCTTGACGGCGTTGGCGTTGGTGTTCTGACCGGTACCGGGGGCCACGCCGAAAAAACCCGCCTCGGGGTTGATCGCGTAAAGCTGCCCGTCCTCACCGAAGTGCATCCAGCAGATGTCGTCGCCGACGGTCTCGACGGTGTAGCCGGGGATGGTCGGCTGGAGCATCGCGAGGTTGGTCTTCCCGCAGGCGCTTGGGAACGCCGCCGCAACGTACTTCGCATCGCCACTCGGGGGGGTCAGCTTCAGGATGAGCATGTGCTCGGCCATCCAGCCCTCGTCGCGCGCCATGACCGACGCGATCCGCAGCGCGAAGCACTTCTTGCCCAGCAGGGCGTTGCCGCCGTACCCGGAGCCGTAGGACCAGATCTCACGGGTTTCGGGGTACTGGACGATGTACTTGGTGTCGCTGCACGGCCACGCGACGTCGGCTGAGACGGTGCCAGCACCGTCCTCGAGCGGGGCACCGACGGTATGGATCGCCGGGACGAAGAAGCCGTCCTCACCGATCTCGTCGAGGGCGGCCTGACCCATGCGGGTCATGATGCGCATGCTGACCACGACGTACGGACTGTCGGTGATCTCGATGCCGAGCTGACTGATAGGCGAGCCGAGGGGGCCCATGCTGAAGGGCACGACGTACATCGTGCGACCCTTCATGCAGCCGGCGAACAGCTGGCTGAGGGTGGCCCGCATCTCGGCCGGCGCCATCCAGTTGTTGGTAGGGCCAGCGTTGGCCTCGTCGTCGGAGCAGATGAAGGTGCGGTCTTCGACCCGGGCGACGTCGGTAGGGTCGGACTTCGCATAGAAGCTGTTGGGGCGCTTGGCCTCGTCGAGCCGGGTAAAGGTCCCGTTGTCGACCAGCAGCTGCGTCAGCCGGTCCCACTCCGCCGGCGAGCCATCGGCCCACTCCACCCGGTCGGGAGTGGTGAGGGTGGCGATCTCGCGCACCCAGGCGACCAGCTTGGCGTTCTTGGTGGGTGCCTGGTCTAGGCCCGGAATCGTTGCGGCGGCGGTGGTCATAAGATCCTCTCCATCGAGGTGCTGCCACGAACGACGTGTGGCGGCAGGGCTGGACCAGAGTGTGCCCCGGGACCCTGGCTGACAACAGTGGGCCCTCTTGTGAGATGACGCACCCAGAACCAACCGGGAGGCCAAGTGACAGACACCAAGCTGGACTCTCTTGCCTTAACTGTCCATCGGGTCGAGGAGGCACTCAAGCCACGCCTGCGCGGGGTACTCCACGAGGCGGCCTTCGCCATCTCGCTGGTCACCGGGACCGTGATCGTCTGCCTGACCCACGGGGCGATGGCTACCGTCTCCGTCTCCGTCTACGCGACAGCGGTCGCCCTGCTGTTCGGCACGTCGGCCGCCTACCACCGCGGGACGTGGTCCCCGCGGGCGCAGTCGATCATGTCCCGACTGGACCATTCCATGATCTTTGTCCTCATCGCCGGCACCTACACGCCGCTCTGCCTAGTGCTGCTCGACGGGTGGGTCCGCTGGTTGATCTTCAGCCTTGTGTGGGGGGGCGCCCTCGGCGGGATCATCGCCCGCAACGCGGCCCGGCACGCCCCACGCTGGATCTTCGTGACATTCTACCTCGTGCTCGGCTGGATTGCCGTGGCCATCATCCCGCAGGTCCTGTCGGTCGGCGGCGTCGCCGTCCTCGTGCTCTTGCTCGTCGGGGGGCTGCTGTATTCGGTCGGCGCCGTCGTGTACGCCCGCCGCTCCCCCAACCCGTCACCGCAGTGGTTCGGCTTCCACGAGGTGTTCCACGCCTTCACCCTCGCCGCGTTCGCCGCCCACTACGTCGCGATCTCCCTCGCGGTCTACAACGCCCCCACCTGACCACCTGACCACCTGACCACCTGACCACCTGACCACCTGACCACCTGACCACCTGACCACCTGATGCGGCAATCCACCCGGTGCGGACCGTGTGGATTGCCGCCAAAGGGCAGGCAGGCGGTGGGTTGGGCTACAGGGTTGGGCCCTGCTCGCGGACCTTCTGGACCACTTCCATCGCCTCGCGCAGCTCACCGAGCCAGCTGTCGGCGTGCTCGCCGACGAGCTTCACGCACCACGCCAGGGCCTCAGCCCGAGAGCGGGCGACGCCGCTGCTGACGAGGGTGTCGAGGACCTGCCGCTCCGGCTGACGCAACCGCGTCATGACCGGCACGCTCAGGTGGGTGAACAGCTGGGTGCTCGATCCAGCGGTGGCTCCCCAGGCGACCTTGCGGCCGTACCGGTGCTCCGCTTCCCGGGCGATCGCGACCCGCTCGTCGCGGGTGTCCTCGCGCCAGCGGGTGATCCGCCCAGCTTCGGCCGCCGCGACGTCGGCCTCGCTCCCGTCAACCGCCGGCGACTCGACGGTCACCAGGACGGTGATCTCGTCGCGGTCGACAGCGATCTCTGGCGTCCCCCACGCGTCGGGAAGGCGACCGGCGAACCAGCCGGCAACCCCCTCAGCAGCAGGTACGTCGTGCTCGTGCGGACCTCGTTGCCCGCGCGGACCGCCGGGACCACCTGGACCACCTGGACCTCGGCCGCGTCCTCGTCCTTCAGGACCTCCGGGCACCTGGCGCCCGTACTTCTCATGTGGGTGTCTCATCAGACATCCCCTCTCGTGTGTTGCGTGGCTTAATTACATGATTACACAACAAGGGATGCAGCACGCCATTCCCGCTTACCGGAGAACAACCCCGAGCTGCTCCCGCAGGCGAGCCCCGTCGGTGGTCGGCAGCTCGCAGGCGGACTGCCGGCAGACGTACGCCGCACCGGCTGCACGCCCTTCGGCCAGCGGACCGTTGACGACCACGACCGCACCCGGGGACGTGGCGAGCCGGGCCAGCCGCAGCAGGTCCGGACGGTCGAGCACGACCACTTCGGCGGGCCCGGCGAGCAGCGCCTCCCCGACCGCGCAGGCCCAGCCGGCGAACCGCGCGTGCCTGGCGAACAGCGGCGTCAACGTCGTGAGCACCTCCTCGGCGGCGGCACGGTGGCGTTGCGACCCGGTCAGCGCGGCATAGGTGAGCAGCGCGCCGGCCGCCGCTGCCGCCCCCGAAGGAGTGGCGTTGTCGGTGAGGTCCTGGGGGCGTCGTACCAGCTGCTCGGAATCGTCGGCGGTGTCCCACAGGCCGCCGCGATCGTCGCGGAACTGGGTGAGGATCACATCCAGGAGGGCATGCGCGCCGCGCAGCTGGTCGAGGTCGCCGGTCGCGGAGTACAGCGCCAGCAGCCCCTCGGCGACGTCCGCGTAGTCCTCCAGAACGGCGAGGTGCCGACCGACAACACCGTCGCGGGACACCCGCCGAAGCCGC
Source organism: Frankiales bacterium (assembly GCA_043732645.1). Lineage (GTDB taxonomy): Bacteria > Actinomycetota > Actinomycetes > Mycobacteriales > SCTD01 > RYN-111. The sequence continues at coordinate 848 of JAYTHM010000624.1, read as the reverse complement.
CCGTCCACCCAATGCAGCGAGCGGACCAGCTCCGCGCAGCGCCTCGCCACCACGAGGTAGCCCGGCTCGTCGAGCATCACCGCTGCCTCGGCAAGGGCGGCAACGGCGAGCCCGTTCCAGGCAGCGACGACCTTGTCGTCTCGTCCTGGCTGCGACCTGAGCAGACGTGTCTCGAACAGGCGGGACCGGACGCTCTCGTATCGGTCGGCGTCCTCCGGCTCGAGCAGTCGCTGTAAGGTCGAGGCACCCCGTTCGAAGGTCCCCGTCCGGGTTACCTCGAACTGCTTCGCGGCCCAGGCGCCGTCGGCGTCACCGAGCACCTCGACGAGCTGCGCTGGCGTCCACCCGTAGGTGCGGCCCTCGACGCCGTCGGTGTCCGCGTCGAGGGCTGAGGCAAAGCCGCCCTCCGCGGTGAGGAGGTCGCGCACCAGGAAGTCGGCGGTCTCGCGGACGACCCGCTCGGCGAAGGCCGACCCCGACGCGCGCCACCAGTGCAGGTAGACCCGCAGCAGCAGGGCGTTGTCGTAGAGCATCTTCTCGAAGTGCGGCACGACCCACTGGCCGTCCACGGAGTAGCGCGCGAACCCACCACCGAGCTGGTCGTACATTCCGCCGCGGGCCATCGCCTGGCAGGTGTGGTCGACCTTCTCCAAGCCCTCCCCGGTGCGGGCGTGCCGACGGAGCAGGAACTCCAGCACCATCGACGGAGGGAACTTCGGCGCACTGCCGAATCCACCGTGCACCCCGTCGTACGACGGCATCAGGGCCGCCGACGCCCTGTCTAGCAGGGCTTCTGTGACCGCTGCGCCGTCCAGGGCTGACGTTCGGGCGAGGCGTTCGACGACCTC
>JAYTHM010000623.1:0-8563 GCA_043732645.1 Frankiales bacterium | reverse complement strand
GGATCAACGAGAAGCTGTCCTCACGACTGGACTTAGCAGGCAACCCTCCCGGCTGGGGGGTTGAGCGGGTGTTGGCCTTCAAGACCCTGGGTCTAGTTGGCCTCGCCATCTTGGGACTCCTTCTTGGGGCATCCTCCGGCGCCGGACCGGCCGCGGGGGGGACCCTTGTCGGCGGCGGCTTCGGCTTCTTCCTACCCGACATCCTGATCTACAACTCTGGGATCAAGCGGCAGCAGGCCATCCAACGTGAACTGCCCGACGCTCTCGACCTGCTCACCATTAGCGTTGAGGCCGGGCTCGGCTTCGACGCCGCGCTGTCACAGGTGGCGCGCAATACCAACGGACCGCTGGCTGAGGAGCTTTTCCGCATGCAGCAGGAGATGCAGATTGGGAAGGGCCGCTCTGAGGCCTTTCGTGCGCTCGGGGAACGTACCGACGTCGCTGAACTGAGCGGCTTCATCACCGCCATGGTGCAGGCCGAGCAGTTCGGCATACCAATTGCCAACGTGTTGCGCGTGCAGGCTGGGGAGATGCGGCTGAAGCGCCACCAACGGGCAGAGGAGGCGGCTCAAAAGGTGCCTGTAAAGATCCTGTTCCCCTTGATCTTCTTCATCCTGCCCTCCCTGTTCGTTGTCATCATGGGGCCGGGCGTCATCACAATCTTCCACAACTTCTCTGCAACGAAGTGACTCGCGTTCTCGTCGTGTCCCGTAACGCAGCGCTGGGCATGTGGCTCAGTCGCCACGGGCTGGATGTCGACGAGGTCTCGCCGAGTGACGACGTCAGCTGGCCGGCGCAGGTGTCCGGTTATACAGCGTTGCTCTTGGATGTCGGTGACGTGGAGCGGGCCGAGCGGCGCCTGAGAGCCCTCGTCAAAGCCGGGTTGTCCGTGCCCGTGGCGCTGGTGGGAGACGGGGGACCGGGGTGGGATGTCCTTGCTGCTCGTTTTCGTTCCGGCCTCTCTTTGCTGCGTCTGCCGATCCAGCCTGAAGCGGTCCTCGCGGAAATCACGCGCTTGTCAAACGGACACTGCCTCAACATCGTGGGCGGACCGCTTGAAGCCTCACAGAGAACAACCGGGTCGATCACGTCCGAGGCCCCTGAAGCGGTGGACGTGCCGCTACTTGGCCTGGCGGGCTCCGTTGAGGCGACACCACTTTTCGACGCGTTGAAAGAGCGGGCCGACACCATGTTGCCTGCCACTCTTGATCCGTCCACGTCGCAACAGGCCACCCAGTGGCCAATAGCAAAGGTCCCCGCAGCGGACACCTCGGCCGCAGAATCACCTGCTCCGGACCTGCTCCGACCGCCGCTAGCTGTGAAGACCGATGCCGCAACGATGCGTACTACCGACGTGGCTGGTGTCTCCTTGCTGGACCTCGTTGCTGCTCTACAACGCAAGGTGGCCGGCCTCCACACGGTGCATGATGTGGCTGAGCTCGCCCTAATTGACGTCCTAGGAGGGAGCGGCGCATCTGCTGGCGCTGCGCTGATGAGGTCCGATCAGGCCTGGGTCGTCGAGGCAGGGCTGGGTCTGCGGCCTCTGGAAGAGCGCCTTGAGGTACCCGAGACGCACTGGCTCATCCGGCATGTGGTCCGCGATGGCCTCGGGCTCTTGGTCGCCCGCTCCGAAGGGGCTGGCAGTGAGCTCGTCGGGGTGCCGTTGGCCAGTTGGGAGCACCTGTCGGCGGTATTCCTTCCTGACAGCGGCCTTTTGATACTGCTGGCCTCGGCAGAACGACCTTTCGAGGAGCATCACCTGACCGCTGTACGCGGCGTGGACGAGGAGCTGGCAGAACTGATCCTGCAGGCCACGGCGGTACGAGAACTCGCCAGGTCGCTCGTCCCTTTCATTGGGTCCGACCTATCGAACTACTCGACGTAGATTCGCTCGTCGATCAGTTGCTCCACGACCGCCGAGCCTTCTGGGTCGAAACGACTGTGGGTGAACTCCTTGCGGAACTGCAGGTCGATGTTGTCGAGGCCACTGCGGTTCTTCTCTATTGTCACAATCATATAATTGTGAAACCGGTCGGCATTGGGCGCGTCGTAGACCAAGTGGTGGCGGGCCACGACGGCGAACTTGTCGTTCAGCATCAAGATCACGTCGGCCTCGTAGGCCAGCGCGGACGACCCACGCAGGTGGTGCAGACGGGTGCGACGGTCGCGCAAGCCGTCGAGGTCAGCAGCGACGATAGCGACCACAGGAATGCTGTGCTCCAGGGCTAGGTCCTTCAACGCCTCGACCACCATGGCGACGCGCTCCGCCTCGCCCTGGTGGTCGGTGTTGACTCCGACTTTCTGCAAGTAGTCGACGAACAGGACCGCCTCGTCGGCCGCCGCCCGGACGGCCAGGGCACGCACGGCGTCAAGGTCGAAGGTTGCCGCGCCGCGCACGAGTGTCAAGCGGTCGCTGAAGGCGGCGAGCGAGGCCACCGCATCCATGCCGTGCCCGACTCCAGTCAGTCGCTCGGCAAGACCGCCGCCGCGGCTCGTCGCGATGCTGAGCCCTTCCCTCACGCGGGCCAGCGAGATGCCGTCAGGGCCACCGATCGTGGCCGCCTCGAGGGCGATCAGCCGTTCGAGCAGGTGCTGCTCCGTGTGCTCGTAACATAAGAAATAGGCCTGTTTGCCACCCTCCGCGACGTTGCGGGCGATTTGGAGAGCGAAGGTGGTCTTTCCCAGACCTTGAGGGCCGCCGATGAGCGTGAGTTCGCCGGCACGCAGACCGCCGCCTACGTATGTGTCAAGCGGTTCGAACCCGGTCGGCCAGACCTGGGCTGAGAAGCTCTGGCCGGCCCGTAAAGTTTGCTCCGCAGACTCCATCACCGCGCTTAACGTCCGTGCCGCGTCGCTCACGAGTCCCCCGATCGTTGTGCCTCACACGTCCACGGAAGGGTACCGCGAGTAGGTGCGTTCAGCCTGAAGCGACGATTAGGACGATACGCGGCCGCTGAAGCAGGTCGGCATCGCGCATCAGGGAACGGCAAGGGGACAAGGCGCTGAGGCGCAGCACGGGCGTCGCGAGGACGAGAGACGCCCACTAGGTGCCGCTCTGGGAGGAGCCCTCTAGAGGGCAAGTTCCACAAAGCAGATGGGGATGGTCAGGCGGACCGAGGCGAAGACGAGGGCGCTGGGTGGGGCGATCGTGTTGCAGGGTCCGTTGAGGTCGGCCATGTGGGGTCAACGAACAGAACTGGCCATTGCGCGTGCCACGACGACGGTGGTGCAGGCGAGAGCACTGACGAGGATGGCGACAACCTCGGTCGCCGCAGGTTGCCCTGGCTCCGCAACAAGCCAGCACGGTGGTGATTACCACCGCACCGAGCGTCACCTCCGCGAGGACCAACAGCTTGGACCATGCGACCAGCCGCGGGTCCTGTGGGAGGGCGGCCACAAAGAGGGCACTGGAGCCGTCCAGGCTGAAGGCGATGATTGCGAACAGCAGACCGGTGCCCGCATCGACGAGACCGGGTACGACGACGAGTGATCGGAACGGCACCTGGGCACCAGTTGCCGCGAGGCCGGGCAGCACTGCCAACACGAAGCCGCCGTGGCGAAGGGCCGGGCTCGCCGGACGCTGGCCCGGTCGACTGCGGTCAGACTGCGCAGGGCACAGGCGCGCGGTACGCGACGCGCAACCGGCCTCGACTCGCGGGTCGCCTCGATATCGCCCGGTCGCCGCAAGGCCCAGCCGCACATCCGTGTCGCCTGTTGCCAGGCTGAGTTACATGATCGCTAGGACTACCCGGTCGAAAGCCCCAGCGGGACCAGTCGCCCGGGCGCCGGCTGAAATGCCATCGATGATCAGCCGGGAGGGGCTGTGGTCCAGCAGGTCCCCGAGGGTTGCCGTGGCTGTGGAGGGTCAAGGCAGGAACGACGACCGCAGCACTGGCAGCGGCCACCGAATGTCGCCCGCTCGGGAGGCCCGATGTCCCACCAAAGTCTGCGCAAACGACTGGCCAAGGGCCGTCGTCGCACCGACCTAGGCACCGCCGTCGCCACGCCAGCAGGCCTACGACCCCCTTGGGCGAGGCAGGCCGTCTCCGCGATGATGGCCACGATTTGCAACAGCCAGACCGTTTCAGCGGACGAGCAGCAGCCCGCCCAAGAAGTTCGTCCGGGGTCGGATCAAGAAAGCCACAACCTGGTCGGAAGGATGATCTCCTTGCCGACGTCGGAGGTGAGGGGGGCCATCACGGCGAGCAAGGCTGAAACCTACAAAGCCTGGTGGTGCGAGACCGGCGGCGGTCTCAATGGCCGCGGGGGTGCCGCTCGATGTCGGACGTGCGAGGCGCGGTCGCGCAGCGCCTGAGTGATGATCCGGTTCACGACCTCAACGACACAAACGTCTTGGGTCGCGGACTCGCTGGTCAGGGTCGCGGCCTTGCGGGTCGTGGAGGTTGCTTGGAACGCTATGACGAACGTGTCGACATCTGACGTCGAGCGGCAGTCGGAGTCGATGGCCCTGCGAACGTCGGTCACGGGGCGGCCGCGGACACGACCGGGCTATGTGTAGGACGAGCTACTGGAGCACCTCCGCGGTCGGGTCGGCGAGCCCTACGACCAGCGTCCGGCCTCGTCGAGCCACAGCGGGATGCAGTTGTGCGCCCGGGTCAGGCTCTCGGGTACCAGGGCGACCGTGCTCTCGAAGAATCCTCGGTGCCCAAGTCGACGACCGCCAGCCCGAAGTGCTCGGAGAGGACCTCTGCCAGGTCGGTGTTGTCGAGGGCGCCGACCTCGACAAGTAGTGCGCCGATCCGCTTGCCCTAGGCCGACTGCTGGAGCAGAGCCTGGGTGACGAGCTGCGGGGCGGCCTGTTTCGCGGCGCGAGCGTACTGACCTCTCGGCCGCCACGGGTTGGGCTCGGTCGTACCGGACCGTCGCTTCACAGGCCCACCCAGTCGGCCAGGGACAACACGATAAGGCTCGCTACCAGCACGAACGAGAGCAGCATAAGCACGAGTTGGACGGAGATTTGGACGCCGAGCACGCGAAATGCGGGGCGGGGGCCGCGGTCGTCATGGATCACCCACGCAGCCTGGCGGCCGGCGTGCGCGGTGGACATCAGGCGTGGAGGTCAGATGTCAGGCCGACCGCCCTATTGACAGTTATGCGGGGACATCCACCAGTCCTAACCGGACCGCGGCCATCACGGCCTGGGTGCGGTTCGCGGCGCCGAGCTTTTCATAGAGCTTGGCCATGTGGGTCTTGGTCGTGGAACTGCTGACGAACAACTGCTGGGAGACCTGGACGACCGACATCCCCAGGGTGAGCAGGGCGAGGATCTCTGCCTCCCGGGGGCTGAGCTGGATTGTCGGCGGTGCCAACCGCCGGCGCATTGCTTCGGCGAGCCCTGTCGCGGTGAACGCCATCGGGGCAGCGACCGCCCGGCGCGCCGCGGTGACGACCTGGTCGGCAGGGGCCTGCTTGAGCACGAACGCCGACGCGCCCGCCTCCAACGCCGCCAGCAAGTAGTCGTCCTTGTCATACATCGTGCAGACCACCAGGCCGGCATCAGGCCGCTCGGCCCGGATGTGGCGCACCAGGTCGATGCCGCTGCCGTCGCCGAGGTTGACGTCGATGATCACCACGTCGCTCGCGTGAACCCGGTCCAGCGCCAGCCCCTCGGCCAGGCTGCCCGCCTCCGCCACGACCTCGAAGTCGTCAGTCTGCTCAAACGCCCGACGCAGCCCCTGTCGGATGAGCGCGTGGTCGTCGACCAGCAGCACCCTGATCGCCATCACCGCCCCCAAGCTCTATGCATAACCCGGGCCCCCCAGCCGGATCCTCATACTGCTTCACCGTAGCCCCAATATCGTGGAGCGCCTCGCCTGTTTGGCCTAATTCAACCGGCGAAACACCTCCGTCACAGGACATTTCGAGGGTGACGGACGGCGGATCCACGCTCAAGCGCACGGTCAGGACCGTGACGTCGTCGGCACGGCGGATGTGCTGGGTGAAGCACTGGGCGGCGGCAAGCAGCGCCACCTCGTGGTGGACGGGCAGCCGGAACGAGCTCTCGCGCAACGACAGCCGCAGGGCCAAGTCCTGAGTGGCGGAGATGGCTTGCAGGTGACTGCTGAGCGCTGCCCCCAGTCCTCGGGTGGGGTTGGAGCTGGTCCGGAGCGCCACGATCGACAGCCGGAGCTGGGAGATCAGCGCGGTCAGCTCGCCCCGGATCTCGCCAGCCAGCTCCACGACCTCGGGTTCGGTGGCCCGGCCACGCAGATCATCGAGGCGGTAGCCCAGGAAGGCGAGGTTCTGCGCGATGCCGTCGTGCATCTCGCGGGCGAGCCGGTCCCGCTCCTCGATGCTCGCGAGCAGCCTCACCTCCTCGAAAAGCAAGGCGGCCTCGAGCTGTGAGGACGACTCCTCGATGACCTTGCTGAGCTCCTCGACCGTCTCCTTCGGAAAGGCCTGGGCCGCCTCGAGAACGACGAGCCCGTAGGGCTCGCCAGCAAACAGCATCGGGACGGCGAGCAGCACGCTGCAACTGCCTCGGCCGTCCTGCTCAGGGGGCCGGACGTCCAGGACGGCTCGACCGGTCTCCCACGCCGCTCGGAGCGGGCCGTCCTCATCGAGGGGGGCGCGCCAGGGGACCCGGGTCGCCCCGCGGACTGCGAGGGGAATGAACGCGCTGCCGGCGGGCTGGACCAGCACCGCGGAACGGCTCGTGGCGATCACCGCCGCGCATCGGTCCAGGACTGCCTCGGCGGTGGTTTGGGCGTCAAGTCCTCCCGGGAACTGCGTTGTCAGGGAGCGGAGCTGCTCGAGGACCTGACGCACCTGAGCGAACCGGTCGGGCACGACGTAGGCCTGCGCCGACAGTCGGCTGGCCCAGGCGGCGACCAGTCCGAGCGCCAACGACAGCAGCAGCCACTGGGTCCCGGCGATTGCATAGTCCCCGCCGGTGCTGGCGTCGGGAAACGCAAAGCCGGCGAGCAGCGTCGCCGTTGAGAGCCCGAGGACGACAAAAAGCAAGCGCAGGCCGCCGCCGAGGCCGAGGGTGAGACCGGGTGCCAGCAGATAGGGCAGCAGAGGGCTCCGCGCCCCTCCGGTCCAGGGCACAGCCAACGAGGTGATCAGCGCGGCCGCGTAGACCCACCACATCGCGACCTGTTTGTACCGGTACGCCGCCCACGCGCCGATCCCGAGCAGGAGAAGCACGACAAGGGCGTTGGTGTGGTGCGGAGGGAGCACGCTGAGCAGCCCGCAGACCGCAATCAACGCAGCCTGAAAGACAGCGGCGGATGCCCGTGAGTCACCCATCGCAGGGGTGGCGCTAGTCGCCCTTGGCACCGGAGTACAGGCCTGCGACCTCGGCCCCAAACTCCTGCATGACGACCGCCCGCTTGAGCTTCAGGGACGGCGTGAGCTGCCCGCCCTCCTCGGTCCAGTCGATCGACAGCACGGTGAACTTGCGGATTGCCTCCGCCTTCGAGACGGCCTTGTTGGCCTCGTCGACGGCGCCCTGCACCTCGGCGAGCAGGTCAGGGTCGTCGACCAGGTGGGGGATGAGGTGGCTCTTGTTGTTCGCCTTTGCCCACGGCTGGATCGCCTCGGCGTCGATGGTCACGAGGCAGGCGATGAACGGCTGCTTGTCGCCGACGACCATGCACTGGCTGATGAGCGGGTGCGCGCGCAGGCGGTCCTCGAGGACGGCCGGGGCGACGTTCTTGCCACCGGCGGTCACGATGAGCTCTTTCTTGCGACCGGTGATCTTGACGAAGCCCTCGTCGTCGAGGATCCCAATGTCGCCAGAGTGGAACCAGCCGTCGACGATGGCCTGCGCCGTGGCGGTCTCGTTGTGCCAGTAACCGCGCAGAATGTGCTCGCCGCGCATGAGGATCTCTCCGTCCTCGGCGATCTTGACGGTGACACCGGGCGAGGGGCGCCCCACGGTACCGATCTTAACGTGGGCCGGCGTGTTGATCGTGCCGGCGGCGGTTGTCTCGGTGAGGCCGTAGCCCTCGAGGATCGTGACGCCGATACCGCGGAAGAAGTGGCCCAGTCGGTCCCCGAGCGGCGCGCCACCGGAGACGGCCCAGGCGACCTTGCCACCCAGGGCCGCGCGGAGCTTGACGTAGACAAGCTTGTCGAACAGCGCGTGCTGCAGCTTCAGCGGTAGCCCAACCGAACCGGTTCCCAGCGCCTCGGAGTAGGCGATCGCAACCTTCTCCGCCTGGTCGAAGATCTTGCCCTTGCCCTCGGCGTGGGCCTTTTGCTTGGCCGTGTTGAAGACCTTCTCGAACACGCGCGGCACCGACAGGATGAACGTCGGCTGGAAGGTCGAGAAGTCGGCCATCAGGTTCTTGATGTCGGCGGTGTGGCCCATCCGGGCTCCGGTTTCGATGCACGCGACCTGGATCAGCCGGGCGAAGACGTGGGCGAGCGGCAGGAACAGCAGTGTCGCGCCGTCAGGGTTGAACAACTCCGGGATGACCTTGCTCGCGGAGCGGCCAGTGCCGAGCAGGTTGCCGTGGGTCAGCTCGCAGCCCTTGGGGCGGCCGGTGGTGCCTGAGGTGTAGATGATCGTCGCCAGGCTGTGCGCGCCCAGGGT
>JAYTHM010000622.1:0-2541 GCA_043732645.1 Frankiales bacterium | reverse complement strand
GTCGCCCACCGCCATCGAGGTCAGCGTCCGCGCGAGGACGGCGTTGTTCTGCAGGTCGAGGACCACCTCGACGTGATCGCCCGTGATCGCCCGTGAGCACTGCGGACACCAGGTTCACGTGCAGGGACTGCTCGAGGGTGAGCTGGCCGCAGCTGTGCTTCAGCCCGCCCTGATAGCTGGCGGGCGAAGGACGTGTTGCCGACCGTGACCCGAACGGTCCGGCGTCGGCGTCGCGCGGTGAGAACCGACGGCCAGACGGTGTGCTCGGGCAGCACTGCGCGAAGTCGAGGACATCGGCGACCGGCATCGGCCGGTTGGGGTCGGTGATGGTGATGAGCGGTGCGCTCCGGTCGTGGTCGTTCGCGTCGGCAGGCTAGATGCCACCGAACCCCGCTCGCGGGAGGTTCCACCACAAGGCATGGTGCTGCCGCGACAGGCAGGTGCAACCATGATGGGGAGTGGCCCGGGCGGGCCGCAGGGAGAAGGTGGGCGTTGACGGAGCAGCCGAGCAGGCGCCCGCGCCCCCAGGCTGCTGACGCGATGATCCACCTCGAACCGGCCGGTGGCTTCGAAGCCGCTGGAAGCGACCGTAACTGGCACGACCTCGAAGGTGAGGGCTTCGACCTCGAGGAGCGGAACGCACTCCGACGGGTCAGCGGTATCCGGACCGACCTCGAGGACGTCACAGAGGTCGAGTACCGCCAGCTGCGCCTCGAGCGGGTTGTCCTCATGGGGGTCTACGCACGCAGCGACGACGCCGACACCTCGCTGTTCGAGCTCAAGGCCCTCGCCGAGACCGCGGGCTGCGAGGTCCTCGAGGGCCTGATCCAGCGCAAGGACAAGCCGGACCCCAAGTCCTACGTCGGGTCCGGCAAAGCCGAGGAGTTGCGCGACGCCGTCCTTGCCAGCGGCGCCGACACCGTCATCTGCGACGGCGAGCTCAGCCCGGGGCAGCTGCGCGCACTTGAGGAGATCGTCAAGGTCAAGGTCATCGACCGAACCTGGCTGATTCTCGACATCTTCGCCCAGCACGCCAGGTCGAGGGAGGGCAAGGCGCAGGTCGAGCTGGCCCAGATGACCTACATGCTGCCTCGCCTGCGCGGCTGGGGTGAGTCGCTGTCCCGGCAGGGAGGTGGCGCTGGTGGCTCCGGCGGCGGTGTTGGCACTCGTGGTCCAGGTGAAACCAAGATCGAGACCGACCGCCGACGGATCCGCAACCGCAAGGCCAAGCTGGCCAGCGAGATCAAGCTGATGAAGACGGCGCGGGACGTCAAGCGCCAGGAGCGCAAGCGCCACCAGATCCCGTCGGTCGCGATCGCGGGCTACACCAACGCCGGCAAGTCCTCGATCTTGAACCGCCTTACCGGCGCGGGCGTGCTCGTCGAGAACGCGCTGTTTGCGACCCTGGACCCAACCGTCCGCAAGGCCCAGACGCCGACCGGGCGTGACTTTACCTTCACCGACACCGTCGGCTTCGTGCGCCGCCTGCCGCACCAGTTGGTAGAGGCCTTCCGCTCTACGCTCGAGGAGGTCGCCGACGCCGACCTGATCCTGCACGTCGTGGATGGTTCGCACCCCGACCCGGAGGGCCAGCTATCCGCCGTGCGCGCGGTGTTTGCTGACATCGGCGCTGGCGACGTGCGCGAGATCGTCGTCGTCAACAAGGCCGACGCCGCGGATCCACTTGTCCTGTCGCGGATTCAGCGTCATGAAAAGCACTCCGTGCTCGTGTCCGCCAAGACCGGCGCCGGGCTACCGGAGCTGCTGCAGATTCTCGAGGACGAGGTGCCGCACGCCGACACGCTGGTTACCGTGGTGCTGCCCTACACGAACGGCTCGCTGGTGTCGCGAATCCACTCCGAGGGGGAGGTCCTCACCGAGGAACACCTCGAGCAGGGCACCCGGCTCGAGGCAAGGGTCAAGCCCGGCCTTGCGGCCGACCTCGATCCCTATCTCGTGGCCTGAACCGGCTTCGACCGGCCTGAAGCGACCTGACGGGCTGCTGCGCGGCCTCGAGGAGTTCCTCAAGGTCAAGTCGCTGCAACTCTGATGCCCTCGGGCTGGACTGTCACTCGATGCCGGCCAGGGTTCCAACGAGTTCTTTGTTCTTCGCGTCGATGCTGATGACCGGGTCGCCGGTTTTCAGGTAGCGACCGGCGAGGGCGTTGATGTGGCTGAACAGGCTGTCCCGGTCTGGGTGTTGCCTGCCCTCCACCTGCTTGGCGTTGCCCTGCAGGCTGTAGCCCAGGGCGCGCAGCAGTTTCCCGATGAGCTTCGTCGTCCACCGCAACGGCGACATCGGGTCCCCGCGGGTCTGTGGATCGACCAGGGCTTCCAACGCGCCCGTCAGCCCCGGATCGGTCATCGTCAAGGGTTTGCGGCCACCGCCAGGCTTACGCACGCGGCCCCGATCAGCAGCGACCCCAGCACCGTCGGATGCCGGGCCGGCCCGTACTTCAGCCACCCCACGCGTGACCATCACACGTCCGACCCCGGCAGCGGCAGCGACCAACGTCACCCCGCCACGGCCCAGCGAGATCG
>JAYTHM010000621.1:0-2543 GCA_043732645.1 Frankiales bacterium | reverse complement strand
GTACGCCGCGTGCCCGTGTTGCCAGGCGCTGGTGACTGCTCCAAGAGGGGTGGAGCCAAGGGGATTCGAACCCCTGACCTTCGCCTTGCAAAGGCGCTGCTCTACCAGCTGAGCTATGGCCCCTCGGGCGCGCCGGCGTCAGCGCAGGTCCGGTGCCTCCAGGGAGGCCTCGTGCCACAGGTCCTGCTCGGCCCGGCGAGCCTTGGTACGCCGGGCGAGCAGGGCAGCGGCCGCAACGAGCACGGCGGCCAGGAGGGCGGGTCGGCGCATCGAGCCTGTCCTTCCTCACGTCGTGCACGGGTTGTGCCGGTGGGCCTGGGAGGACTTGAACCTCCGGCCTCATCCTTATCAGGGATGCGCTCTAACCAGCTGAGCTACAGGCCCGGTGAACCGAGAGCGGCACGGTGGGGTAGCCTACACGAACTGATGCCAAACCCGTCCTGGGCGACAGCGTCAGTCGCGTTCGGCCAGGGTGACCTCAAGGCCGCCGGTGAAGGACGCCGACAGGTTGTACAGAAGCGCCCCGAGAGTGGCGAGCAGCGTCAACAGCACGACGTCGACGGCGGCCAGCAGTGCGGCGCCGCCGAGGAAACGTCCGCGGGTGAGGACGGCCCCTCCCCCCTGTACATCGGTCACGGCCTTGTTGATGCTCGCCGGGATACCGAGGCCGTCCATCACGGCATACAGGACATAGGCCGCAACCATGGTGACGATCGCGAGGAACAAGGAGAGCAGCAGCGTCATCACGAACACCGACCACGGGTCGAGGCGGCGCAACGACAACCTCGCCCGCCTGGTCCGGACCGGTCGGGCCCCTTGCGCTGCGGGTGCGGCCGCGGCCGCCCCGGGTCCGCCCTGGGCGGACCGGGGTGGTGCCGGCCTCCCGATTCCCTTGGCCCGCTCCGGTACGACGGTCTGGGTGGCCGCGGCCGCGACCGGGGGTTCGGCGGCCAGCGTGCCGGCTGGGGACCCGGGCAGGGGGGGCGCCACCGGGCGGTTCGGACTACGGGAACGGGCAGCGCCGAGCCGCTCCGCGGTCTCACGCGAAGAGTCAGATGGGGAATCACGGGGAGCCTCACGGGAATACTTGTCCTTGGGAGGGTCGCCTCCGGGTCGGGTCACGCGTCCTCGCCGTCGTCAGGGGCCCCCTCGTCGGGGCCTTCGCCCTCAGTGTCGGCGATGGCGGCCTCGTCCGCGCTCGTTTCTGCCGCGTCCTTGGCCTCCCCTGCCTCCCCTGCTTCCGCTGGTCGCGCTGGGTCTCCTGCCTCGGGGGTCTCGAGAGCCACCTCCAGCTCGTCGGGCTCGTCGGGCTCGTTGCGCGCCAGCGCAACGACCGCGTCGCCGCTGTCGAGGGCCACGAACTTCACGCCCATCGTGTCGCGGTTCTTGGCGGCGACCTCCGCCACGCTGCTGCGGGTGACACTGCCGCTGGAGCGGATGCACAGGACCTCGTCGTCCTCACCGACGATGAGCGCACCCACCAGCGAGCCGCGGTCGTCGTTGAGCTTCGCGGCCTTGATCCCCAGTCCCCCGCGACCCTGAACGCGGTACTGCTCGACTTTGGTTCGCTTGGCGAAGCCCCCGTCGGTGACGGTGAAGACGAACCGGTCCTCGTCGGCGGCCCGCACCACGTCCATGCTGAGGAGCTCGTCCTCGCCGCGGAACGACATGCCTCGCACACCGGCGGTGTCGCGTCCCATCGGGCGCAGCTGGCTGTCGTCGGCCGTGAACCGGACCGCCATGCCCTTGCGGCTGACGAGCAGCAGGTCGTCGTCGGCACCGCACAGCGCGGCCCCGATGAGCTCGTCGTCCTCGTCGAGGTTAATGGCGATCAGCCCGCCCGCGCGGTTGGAGTCGTAGCGGCCCAGCTCGGTCTTCTTGACCTTGCCGCTCCGGGTCGCCAGCACGAGGTACGGCGAGACTCCGTAGTCGGTGATGTCGATCACTTGAGCGATTTTCTCGTCCGGTAGGAACGCCAGGATGTTCGCGACATGCTGGCCTCGGGCGTCTCTGTTGGCCTCAGGAAGCTCGTGCGCCTTGGCCCGGTAGACCCGGCCTTGGTTGGTGAAGAACAGCAGCCAGTGGTGCGTGGTGGTCGTGAAGAAGTGCTGCACGACGTCGTCCTGGCGCAGCTGCGCACCCTTGACACCCTTGCCGCCGCGTCGCTGGCTGCGGTAGAGGTCGGCCTTGGTGCGCTTCGAATAGCCGCCGGTCGTGACGGTCACGACGACGTCCTCCTGGGCAATGAAGTCCTCGGCGCTCATGTCGCCCTCGAACGGCACCAGCCGGGTACGCCGCTCGTCGCCATACTTCTCGACGATTTCGGTGAGCTCCTCGGCGATGATCCTGCGCTGGCGCGCGGGGTCGGCCAAGATCGCGGTCAGGTCGGCGATCTCGGCCTCGCGCTCGGCAAGCTCATCGAGGATCCGCTGCCGCTCGAGAGCCGCCAGCCGGCGCAGCTGCATGTCCAAGATGGCCCGTGCCTGGATCTCGTCGATGTCAAGCAGTGCCTGCAGACCGGACAGCGCGGCATCAGCCGACTC
>JAYTHM010000620.1:0-8593 GCA_043732645.1 Frankiales bacterium | reverse complement strand
CCCCGGCGCCGTAGCGGCGGCCAGCGCCAACGCTGAGACGGCGAAGGGGTGCACCTGCGTCACCGGACGACGACCTCGCCGCACAGGTGGCTGCGCCGGCCCCTGGGAGTCCTCGGCCCACACGATCAGCTCGCCGCGGGGATCACGCTCGAGCGACCACCAGCCGTGAAGGACGATCAACACTGCTCCGCTCGGGCGATCTCACCTACCTAGATGGCAACATACGCGATGAAAAAAGCGGTCATGAGCAGCCACCGAGCCACTGCCGTCTTGGGACCGGGGCTGCACGAGGAGGTACGAGAGATAGCCCTGGTCGCACGGGGACGTGTGGTTCTGCCTCGTGGCGGTCCTGGACGACCGTGGCGATCGGGGTCTTCCAAGCGGCATACCGGCCGGGTCGCCGCCGTGACCACGTGCGCAAGAACTGCATGACCATACCGGGCCGCCGGTAGCTGGCCTTGACGGGCCGCAGCACCTCGACGGTGACGGCCCAGCCCATGGCGGCGGGTGTAATGCGTCTCGCCTGCAGGTCCCGCCCTTTCGGTGGCTCTGATACGCATGCACGTGTGCTGCGAATCGCAAACTGCTCCGGCTTCTACGGTGACCGCCTCTCGGCGCTCTCCGAGGTGCTCAACGACGGACCCGTCGATGTGGTGACAGGTGACTACCTCGCCGAGCTCACGATGCTCATCTTGTTCCGCTCTCGCCTGAAAGATCCCACTCAGGGCTATGCGTCGACGTTCCTGACCCAGCTCGAGGGGGTCCTGGGCACCGTCGTGGAGCACGACATCCAGGTCGTGGTCAACGCCGGAGGCCTGGCTCCGGCAGCCTGCGCCGACGCTGTCCGCTCCCTGGCGGCCCGACTCGGCATCCCGCTGGCGGTTGCCCACGTCGAGGGCGACGACCTGCTCCCCCGGGTCACCGACCTCGACCTTCCGCACCTCGACACCGGCCTCCCGCTCGGGGACCGGCAGCCGCTGACGGCCAACGCCTACCTCGGCGCGTGGGGGATCTGCTCGGCCCTGCTGGCCGGGGCCCAGGTGGTCGTGACCGGCCGGGTCACCGACGCCAGCCTGGTGGTCGGACCGGCCGCTGCCCGGTTCGGTTGGGAACGCACGTCGTACGACGCGCTGGCGGGCGCCGTCGTGGCGGGGCACGTGATCGAGTGCGGGACCCAGGCGACGGGAGGCAACTACGCGTTCTGGAAGCAGGAGGTGGCTCAGCCGCTGCGGATGGGCTTCCCGGTCGCCGAGGTGCACGCCGACGGCTCATCGGTCATCACCAAGCATCCCGGCACCGGTGGGGCCGTCACCGTGGGGACCGTCACCGCCCAGCTCCTCTACGAGATCGCCGGCCCCCTGTACGCCGGACCCGACGTCGTCGCCGACTTCTCGACGATCTCGCTGGAGGCCGACGGAGCCGACCGGGTGCGGATCAGGGGCGTCCGCGGCGGGCCACCCTCCGGGCAGGTCAAGGTCGCTGTGAACATGGTCGGCGGCCACCGCAACCGGATGGAGTTCGTCCTCACCGGGCTCGACGTCGAGGACAAGGCCGCCCTCGTCCTCGCGCAGCTGACCGACGCTCTTCCCGTGCAGCCGGAGGTGCTCGAGTCGCGGTTGGTGCGGCTCGACCAACGCGACGCACCGACCAACGAGCAGGCTGCGGCGCTGCTGCGCGTCACCGTCAAGGACCCCTCCGCCGAGGTCGTCGGCCGAACTTTCTCCTCGGCCGCCGTCGAGCTCGCCCTCGCCTCCTACCCCGGCTTCACCCTGACCTCCCAGCCCGGCCCGGCCACGCCGTATGGCGTCTACTGGCCCTCGCTAGTCCCTGCGGGCGAGGTCGAGCACGTCGTCGTGCACCACGACGGCAGGCGCGAGGTCGTTGCTCACACTCCGGCCGGCGACGTCCTCGTCGTCCCCCCTGCCGACCGTCCGGTGCCGTCGGTGGGGCCTACCCGGCCGGTGACCCTTGGGACGGTGATCGGGGCACGCTCAGGGGACAAGGGTGGCAACGCCAACGTCGGGTTCTGGGCGCGCACGGACGAGGCCGCCCGCTGGCTGCTGTCCTGGCTCGACGAGGCGGCATTCCGGGCGTTGCTCGCGGAAGCCGACGGTCTCGAAGTGTCTATCCACCCGCTGCCGAACCTGCGGGCCGTCAACGTCGTCGTGCACGGCCTGCTGGGCGAGGGTGTCGCCGCGTCGACCCGCTTCGACCCGCAGGCCAAGGGGCTTGGGGAGTACCTGCGGTCGCGAGTCGTCGACGTCCCCGTAACACTGCTCCGATGAGGGACATTCGGGACGTCTGGGATGTGGTGGTGGTCGGCGCCGGCCCGGCGGGGGCTGCCGCGGCCCGCAGCGCCTGCCTCGCCGGGGCACGGACCCTGCTGCTGGAGAAGGCAGAGCTCCCCCGGTACAAGCGCTGCGGTGGCGGGTTGATCGGTCCGTCGCAGCAGGCACTCGCCGACGCCGGGGTGGACGTGGCAGCCCTGTCCCGCGACCAGGTCGGCCGGCTGACCTTCACCTCCCAAGGACGCCGGAGCTTCACCCGCGCGACCGGACCGTTCCTGCCGATGGTCCTGCGCTCCGAGCTCGACCACGCCCTCGTCCGCGTCGCCGTCGCGGCAGGTTGCACGGTGCGCACCGGCGTCACCGTCGGTGCGTACTCCGAACAGGAGGGCGTCGTGACCCTGGGAACGTCGAGCGGTCCGGTCTGGGCCCGGGCGGTCGTCGCGGCGGACGGGTCTGCTGGCCGGGCAGCCGCCTATGTCGGCGTGGTCTGCGACCAGGTCGACATCGGCCTGGAGGCCGAGCTCCCGACCCCCGAGGGCAGCGACTGGGACGGCCGCGTCCTGCTCGACTGGGGACCCGTCCCCGGCTCGTACGGCTGGGTCTTCCCCAAAGGAGCCAGCCTCACCGTCGGCGTGATCGGGGCCCGCGACCAGGGCGAGGCGATGCGGGACTACTACCGCTCCTTCGTGGCCTCGCTCGGGCTCGACCTCGCGACCGCCACCCACGACGGCGGTCACCAGACCAAGGTCAGGGCCGCCGGGTCGCCGCTGCGCCGTGGGCAGGTGCTGGTCGCCGGTGACGCCGCCGGCCTGCTCGAGCCGTGGACGCGCGAGGGGATCTCGTTCGCGCTGCGCTCCGGCCACCTCGCCGGGACGGCCGCGGCGGGCGACGTCTCGACGTACCCGGCAGCGGTGGAGTCCGAGCTAGGGGCGGAGGTCGCGGCAGGTCGGCGAGCCCTCGCGGCCTTCACGCGGCACCCCGGGGTGGTGCACGCGGTGATGCGCTGGCTGCCCCCGATGTGGCCGCTGTTCGTCGAGCTCGTCAGCGGCCGCACGACGATGGCCGAGCAGCTCGAGCGCCGCCGCGTCCGCTGGCTGGTCCGCGCTGTCGGCAGCTGAGCCGGCTCTCCACGAAGATGGAGCCATGGCCCGTCCCGTCAGCCCCACCGGAGGTACCTGGGAGGTCCGGTTCGGCACCGCGGAGCTCGTGCGGGACCTCGACCGTCCCGCAGGCTGGATGCTCCTGGTCGACGGGACGCCGCAGTCCTACATCGACACCGAGGACCCGACGTTTTTGGAGTTCGAGTACGTCCGGCTGCTCGCGGACGTGATCGAGGCGACGAACCCGGTGGACCAGCCGATCCGGGCCGTGCACCTCGGCGGCGGGGGCTGCACCCTGGCTCGCTACCTGGCCGCGACCAAGCCGGGCAGCACCCAGGTCGTCGTGGAGGCCGACGAGCTGCTCGTGGAGGTGGTCCGCACCCAGCTGGGAACGCGGGGTTTCCGGCTGCGGGTGGGTGACGGTCGGGAGGCCCTCGCCCACCTCACACCCGGCACCAGCGACGTCGTCGTGGCGGACGTGTTCGTCGGTGCGCAGGTGCCGAGCCACTTCGCCACCGTCGACTACGTCCGCGAGGTCGAGCAGGTCCTCACCCCTGACGGGGTCTTCGTCGCCAACGTGGCCGACTCGGGGTCCCTGAGCTTCTCCCGCGGCCAGGCCGCCAACCTGGCTGCCGTCTTCGAGCACGTCGTCGTCCTGGCCGACCCGGGACTGCTCCGGGGCCGACGCTTCGGCAACCTCGTGCTCGCCGCCTCGCACCGACCGTTTCCCCTCGACGAGCTGCGGCACGTGACGGCCCGGTCCATCGGCCGGGCGCGCGTCGAGAGCCAGGACACCTTCGTCAGGGGCGAACGCACCACGAGCGACGCCGACCCTCCCGTCGCCCCCGTGCCGCCCGCGAACCTGTTCGGCTGAGCGGTCAGCCGCGGGCCGCCCGGAAGTCCGGGGAGCGCTTGGCCAAGAAGGCGTCCACCCCTTCGGCGTACTCCGCCCCGTGCAGGGACGCCGCGTAGTGCGCCCGAACGTCGTCGTCCTCGACACGCATCCCGGCCGACACCTTGCCGATCAGCGCCTTCGCACCCCGCAGGGAGACCCGGGCCCGCGAGGCGAGGGTGACGGCGAGCTCCGCCGTACGTGCGACGGGGTCGGCCACGACCTCGTGCACCAGGCCGATGCGTAGCGCCGTGGCCGCATCGACCAAGTCCCCCGTGAACAAGATGTACGACGCCCACGCCGACCCCACGACGTCCGTGAGGCGGGCGGTGGACTGCAGGCCGTACACGATGCCGAGCTTCGCGGGGGTGATGCCGAAGCGGGACTCAAGGCCGCAGACCCGCAGGTCGCAGGCCAGGGCCACCTGGGAGCCACCGCCGATGGCGAAGCCCTCGACGAGCGCGATCGTCGGCGCGGGGCAGGCCAGGATGGCGCCCTCGCCTGCCGCGACGGCATCGCCGTACCGCTGCGCGTCCTCGGGCGTGCGCCGAAGGGTGGTGAACTCGCTGATGTCGGCCCCCGCGCTGAACGGACCCCCCGTCGGACCACGGAACACGATCACGTCGACCTCCGGATCGTCGGCCAGGGAGGGCATCAGCCGCGCGATGGCCAGCCACATCACGAGGTTGATCGCGTTGTGCCGCTCTGGCCGGTTGAGGGTGACGGTGGCGATGCCGTCGACGGTCGACACGAGCAGGGCACCGGCGGCGTCGCCAAGGAGGTCATCCACGCCCGACATCCTTGCCGATCAGCTTTCAGCCGCGACGGTAAGTGACCGATAACTAGACAATGACGTCCCTGCTCACCGTGGCCAGCGCCGGCTGCGCGCTGGGCGCTGTCGGTCTCGGCGCGCGGTGGACGTCCCGCAGAGTGGACCCGCTCGGCCGACCGCGCGCCTTCCCGGTCTGGTCCTGCCTGGTGCTGGTCATCGCCGCGGGAGCGCTGCTCTACCCGGGAGTCCAGCGGCACCTGGAGGAGAGCCGGCTGGCCAGAGCCGCAGCCGAGCTCGTCGGGCACCCGGTGACGGTGCACTGCCAGACGACGGCGGGTGCGCTGGTAGACGCGGGCTCGGAGCTGGGCTACGTCCCGTACGACAAGGACGGGGTCCCCCTGCACACGACCACTGTGAAACGCGACCCGTGCCGGTTGCTGCGCTCCTACCTCAGCGGCCATCGGGCGAACCCGTCAGAGGACATGACGATCGCCGTGCACGTCCTGACACACGAGGCGATGCACATGCGGGGCGAGACCAGCGAGGCCAAGGCCGAGTGCGAAGCCGTCCAGCGCGATGAGTCCACAGCGGTGCTGCTCGGCGCAACCGCCCTGCAGGCAAGAGATCTGGCACGTGCGTACTGGACCGGCGTCTACCCGCGGATGCCGGACGACTACAGATCTGCTGACTGCGCCCCGGGCGGGGCGATGGACGAGCAGCTGCCGACCGCCCCGTGGCTCAGCACGGCAGGCCCGTGACGTGGACCGGGCACGGCGTCATCGCGCTGCCCGACGTCGCGCCGACGGCGGCGGACCCACCTCGCTCAGCGGCTCAGCGGCGACGTCGATCGCCCGCAGCGAGGCAAGGACGGCGTCCAGTGAGCGCGCAGGGTAGAGGCCGGGAAGAGTCTTGAGCAGAACCTCTCCATAGCGGGCGGTCGCCAGCCGCGGGTCCAGCACCACGACGACGCCACGGTCGGTGGTGGAGCGGATCAGCCGGCCCGCGCCCTGCGCGAGCAGGACCGCCGCCGGGGGCAGGGTGACGTCCATGAACCCGCGGTCGCCGGCGTCGGCGAGCCGCGCCTTCATCAACGGGTCGTCGACGTGCGGGAAGGGGATCCGGTCCAGGATCACCAGCTGGCAGGCCGATCCGGGCACGTCGACGCCCTGCCAGAACGACCGCGTCCCGAACAGGCAGGTCCGTGCGTCGGAGGCGAACCGGTGCGTCAGGGCACCCGGCGTGTCCTCCCCCTGCAGCAAAACAGGTACGTCGGTCCTGGCTCGCACCGCGGCCGCCGCGCGGCTCGCGGCAGCCGTGGAGGAGAACAGCGCCAGCGTGCGACCGCCGGCCGCCTCCACCAGGGTCGCGCAGAGGTCGTCGACGGCGCCCTGCCACGCGACGCCCTGCTTGCCCGGGTCCGGCAGGTCCCGCGCGATGTAGAGCTGGCCCTGACGGGCGTAGTCGAACGGGCTACCCACGTCGAGGTAGCTCCACCGGGCGGGCGGGTCCTCTTGGGCCAGAACCTCGTCCACCGCCACGGTGTCGCGCGTCGGTGGCGCCTGCACGCCGTACTCGTGGCCGGCCATCCAGGTCAGGCCGAGCTCGCTTGCAGTGTGCCGGAAGGAGCCACCGAGGGTCAGCGTCGCTGAGGTGGCGATGACGGTCACCTCGCCGAACAACCCGCTGGCGAGGGCAACACCGACGTTGAGCGGCGAGACGCGGAGCACCCGCTCCTGGGTCGCGTAGACCGCCGACCTCGTGGCCGGGTCACGCAGCTCACCGGCAGCCTCGGCCACCTCCGCCAGGCTCTGCTTGACCCGCTCGCGGCGGGCCTGCTCCAGCTCGTCGGTGCCGTCCGCAGCCCTCCCGACCTCGACCGCAGCCGCCCCGCAGGCGTTCTCAACCAGGACGAGGGCGTTGACCAGATGCTCTGGCAGCAACGGGATCCAGCCCGGCAGCAGCCCCTGCAGCACGCCCTCGATGACGGCGTGCGCATCGTCCAGTCGCTCGTGGGTGGTTACGCCGACGTACTCCTTGGCAGCGGCGGCGGCCCTGCGTACAGCAGGTGCGCTCAGCTCGTGGGTGAGGGCGTCGGTGGCCGAGGAGACGAACTCGTGGGCCTCGTCGAGGATGACAGCGTCGTGCTCGGGCAGCACCTGCACGCCGGTGAACGCGTCCAGGGCGAGCAGCGCGTGGTTGGCGACGACGACGTCGGCCTCCTTAGCGTCTTCGCGGGCGAGCTCGGCGAAGCAGTCCACCCGGTCGGGGCACTTGCTGCCGAGGCACTCCCGGGCGCTGACGCTCACCTGCCGCCACGCGCGGTCGTTGACGGGGAACGGCACCTCGTCCCGGTCGCCGGTGCTGGCGGTCGCGGCCCACTCCCGCAGCTGCACGACCTGCTGCCCGATCATCGAGGCCGGCCCGTCCCACAGCTCGTCCTGCTCGGGCTCGCGCGCACCGGGGCCGGCATGCAGCTGCTGCAGGCAGACGTAGTTCGAGCGCCCCTTGGCGAGCGCGAACGATGGCCGGTGCCCAAGGGCCTTCTCGAGCACGTCGACCAGCCGCGGCAGGTCCTTGTCGACCAGCTGGGCCTGCAGCGCCTTGGTCGCGGTGGCGACGACGACCTTCTTACCGCTGGCCAGCGCGGGCACCAGGTAGCCCAGGGACTTGCCTGTCCCGGTACCCGCCTGCACGAGCAGGTGCTCGCGGGTCCGTAGGGCCCTGGCAACGGCCTCCGCCATGACGTGCTGACCCTCGCGAGCCTGCGCCCCCGGCACCACCGACAGGGCCACGTCCAGCAGCTCTCGAGCCTTCACAACCACGTCGCCACGTTAGTCGCGCAACGACCCCGGCCCTGACCCTGACCCTGTGGACAACTCCGGGGCCCAGCCCGGCCGGGCTGGCACCCTTGCCAGGGTGACGACGATCCGGCTCCAGCCCGACGCCCTGCACCACGACGGCCTCCGGTACGGCGACGTCGTGGCCCGCGTCGAACGCGCCCGCGACGAGCTCCTCGCCACCCTCGGCGTCTGCGAGTCTGCCTTCGGTGCCGGCGTCCAGGACACCCTCGCCGAGCTCAGATCCTCGCTCTGGCGCGGCCTCGACGTGCTTGTCGCGGACCACCGCCAGCTACGGGGCGGCGTCGCCGCCGTGGCCGACTGCTTCGGCGAGCTCGACCGCGCCCTGTTCCGCTGACCGCGTCCTCATGGGTTCGGCGAGGGCGAGGGCGTGGTGGGCTGCGGGTAGGCGAAGACCCTCGCCGCCGGCGTGTGACCACCCCTGTGACGGTGGCCGCCATAAGGAGCCCCTACCCGACACCGTGGGAGCAGCCGCTACAGGCGGGAACGCAGCTCCGGCCAGGTCCCGGCAAAGCCCGGGTGCAGCGGCAGCAACACGACCCCGTCGACGTGCACCCACCGGACATCGGTGCTCTCCCGGTCCAGGGCGTGTACGGCGAGCTCGGCTTTCGCGGTCGCGAGGACCGTCGTGTAGGTCCACCCACCGTGGTCGTCGACGAGCTCGCCCACCACGACCAGCGACC
>JAYTHM010000619.1:0-2558 GCA_043732645.1 Frankiales bacterium | reverse complement strand
GTGTGTCATCTCGGTGATTGCCGTGACCGTCCCGTGCCATCCCGTGCCATCCCGTGCCCTCGCGTGTGCTGGCGTTTGTGGGCATTCTGTGGGCGGCGTCGGCTGGATCCATTGGTCAGCCAGGGCCGGTCGACCCGGTGATCTGCGTGGCGATGAGGGAGGCGATCGTGGCGTGCCCGGCGTCGTTGGGGTGGACTGCGTCCGACATGTGAGCCGGGGCCGAGGTCGGGACGAAGTTCGCGCCGAGGTCGTAGAAGTCGACGTCAACGTCGCCGTCGTCGATCGCGGCGAGCGCGTTGGCGTACTCGGGGACAAGCGCCTGCTGCTGGCTGGTCAAGTCGGTGCGGGCGTAGGGGGACAGCAGCAGGAACGAGGGTGATCCCGCGCAGTACCCACGAACGCTCGTGATGATGTCTTGAATCGAGGTGCTGTAACTCGATGCCGTGACGCCCGTGCAGAGGTCGTTCAGGCCGAGCAGCATCGTGATCAGGGCGGGGTTGTTCATGGCGCAGTAGTCGGCCAACTGGCCGCCGCCGTACCCGGACGTCTTGATGCCGAAGTGCCCTGCCTCCCACCCGTGGATGCCGACATGCTCGTCACCGTCGAACACGTGGATACCCGCGAGGTAGAGCCGATGGCCAGGCGAGGGCGTACAGATCAAGGTGTGAGCGCCACGCATGAGGGTGGGGCTGGTGTAGACGCCCTGGAGGTTCTGCGGGCCGGCGGCCGGGGTCACCGTGACCGGGGCCCCGCCGTCGATGGTGAGCGTGAACTCTCCGAGGGTGACGAACGCCTTGCCCTTGGTGAAGTGCAGGCTGAAGGAGGTGCCGGTGAAGGCGAACGTGGCGGTCTCACCCGGGTTGTAGCAGTGCTCCCGGAAGCCCAAGTAGCCCGCCGAGTTCGTTCCCGCACCGCCGCCACCGCGGGACCAGCCTGATGCTGGGTCGCCGTTGTGGAAGGTGTTCACGAACCCGGATCCACCGGCGACGCCACTGGGGTTGTACGCCGTTTGCAGGGCCGCGTCAAGCTGGTTCTCGTAGCGCAGGGTGGTGGCGCTCGCCCCGGTGCTTTCGGTGACGGAGTCACCGATGTGCAGGACGTGGATCGGGCTGGTGGCCACACCTGAGACCAGGCGCGACCGGAACTGCGTGAGTGCCAGCGTCATAGGTTCGGGACCAGCAGGTCGACGGAACGGTCGGCCGCGCTGCGGGTGACTGACGGCAGGGTTGACCTGCTCCGTGGGATGAGCGCTTGACGGACGAGACGGGGCAGCTGCCATCGCGTCTGCTGTTGTGAACGCAGTGGAGTGGTTCGCGAGCACGCGTTGATGGGGCGGCGCCAGCGGGCACGCGCCACCCCCCGACCGTCCCCTGCCCGCAGGCGCCGGGGCCCTGGGGTTGGGGTTGGGGTGGTCGCACGAGGCAGCTTGACGTTGGGCACGCTCGACCGTAGGCCCCCTGGACACGGGCACCGTCGGGCGGGTGAGCACCATCCATCACCGGCATCCTGCCGCGGGCAGGGCTCGGCCGCGGTGTCCGGGGAAGGTGCGAGGCTGCTGACGCTGCCGTCGGCAGCGTTTTGGTTCAGCTGGGCTGTGGTTCGGCGACCATGCTGCTTCCGCACCTATCCCTCGGGGTCGCCCTGGTCGTCTCCGCCTTGTCCGGTGCGGCGATCTGGCTATCGGGGATCAGGCTGTCGAACTACACCGACGTCCTCGCTGATCGCCTTCACCTCGGTTCAGCTCTGGGTGGCTTGATCCTGCTCGCCGTCGCGACCAACCTGCCTGAGGTGGCGATCACCGTTACCGCCTTCAGGAACGGCCAGGTGGACGTGGCCGTCAGCAACATCCTGGGCGGCATCGCTCTGCAGACGGTCGTGCTCGTCGTGCTGGACGGTGTGGGGGTACGGGTCCGGCGGCCCCTGACCTACCAGGCCGCGAGCCTGCGCCTCGTGCTGGAAGGCGCGGTCGTCGTCGCCGTGCCCGCCGCTGTGGTTATGGGGTCCCAGCTTCCCGCCGACGCAGTGGCCCTCCGGCTGTCACCCGACGTCGTCGGGATCGCGGCGGTCTGGCTGGTCGGCCTCTACCTGACGCAGAAGGCGGACGCGGCGCTCCCGTGGCAGGACAACGGCAACCCTCCCGACGCCCAGCCCGAGCCGCGCGGCCATTCGGCGAAGAAGCGCGCCGACGAGATGACCCGCACGGGCGTGAGCACCGCACGGGCAGCCGCGGTGTTCGGCGCCGCGGCACTCGTAACCCTTGTCGCCGGTGCACTGCTCGAGGAGAGTGGGAGCCAGGCGGCGAACGCGGTCGGACTGACCGGAGTGCTGTTCGGCGCGACCGTGCTCGCCGCCGCGACCTCGCTGCCAGAGCTGTCGACCAGCCTGACCGCGGTTCGCAGCGGCGACTACCAGCTCGCCTTCGGCGACATCTTCGGAGGCAACGCCTTCCTCCCTGTGCTGTTCCTGCTCGCGACGGTGATCAGCGGCAAGGCGATCCTGCCCCATGCCCACCCGAGCGACCTCTACCTGACCGCACTCGCCGCCCTGCTCACCCTCAT
>JAYTHM010000618.1:0-2561 GCA_043732645.1 Frankiales bacterium | reverse complement strand
TTCTGCTGGCGTGTGCGTGCCTCAAGGACGGCCCGGCAGGAGCACCGTGCGGAGGCGGCCGATGTCGGCCATCCGGCGCTCGGCCAGCCGGTCCGCGGCGACGGCTGGCGGGATCCCCTCGGCCTCGGCAAGGCGGAACACCTCGAGCGTGGTGTCGAAGATGCGGCTGGCCTTCGCCTTGGCCCGGTCGAACGAGAAGCCACCGCTGAACAGCGACTCCGCCTCGTCGCCGACCTGGATCAGCCCGCCGGCGTTGGCGACGTAGTCCGGGGTGTAGAGGATGTCTCGGTCGGCGAGCTCCTTTTCGACGCCCGGGTGGGCCAGCTGGTTGTTGGCCGCGCCACAGACCACTTTCGCCCGCAGGGCAGGTACGACGGCGTCCGACAGCGACGCGCCCAGCGCACAGGGCGCGTAGACGTCGACGTCCAGCGTCGGCAGGTCGCCCACGGGTACAGCCTTCACCCGGTCCGACAGGGCCGTCACCCTGTCGATCGCGCTGCTGCTGACATCGCTGACCAGGACTGTCGCGCCGTCCTCGAGCAGGTGCTCGACCAGGTGGAACCCGACCTTGCCGACACCCTCGACCGCGATCGGTCGACCGTGCAGCGAGGGGGCGCCCCAGGTCTGCTGCGCCGCGGCCCGCATCGCCTGGAACACGCCATACGCCGTGAGGACCGCGCTGTCACCGGCGCCACCGTGCTCGGGGGAGCGGCCGGTGACGAACTGCGACTCCTTGGCGATCACGTCCATGTCCTGCACGTAGGTCCCGACGTCGCAGGCCGTGAAGTAGCGCCCCCCCAGGGACTGCACCATCCGGCCGAAGGCCCGCAGCAGGGCCTCGGACTTCATCGTGCTCGGGTCCCCGAGGATGACCGCTTTGCCGCCCCCGAGGTCAAGGCCCGCGCAGGCTGCCTTGTAGGCCATGGCTTTTGACAGGGCCAGCACGTCGGACAGGGCTGCGGCCTCGTCGGCGTACGGGTAGAAGCGGGTGCCACCGAGAGCCGGACCGAGCGCGGTGGAGTAGATCGCGATGATGGCCCGCAAGCCGCTCGGCGGGTCCTGGCAGAAGATGACTTGCTCGTGGCCGGCGTTGCTGAGATGGTCGGTGCGGTCAAAGACGCCCACGGTCTGATCCTTCTGGTCGGTGCCGGCTGGTGGCCCTCGTAGGGTCGTGTGGCGCGGGCAAAGGAGCGCGGGGAAGGTGCGTTCCCCGTCACGACAAGGCTAGCGGCCGCCCCCTGAGATCCCCTCGCTGTCCTCTCGTGACCTTCCCCGGCGTTGTCGCCGAGCGATCGACGTTGGCCGTGCAACGATGACGGGGTGGAGTGCCGGTGACCAGCAGCTCGGGACCGTTCGTGGCGAGCCTGCGCGTCTACGAGCCGCTCGCCGCCTTCGAGGGGGCCGAGCGCGAGCACTGGGACCGCTACGTCGAGCAGGGACCGCCGCTGTCAGCACAGGCCGGTGTCGCCCTCGAGCGTGCCGTGGCCCTGCACGCGATGGTCGGTCGTCGGCTGCCCGAGGTGGGTGAGCACGCGCATGTGCTCGAGGTCGACGGGGTCACACTGATCAGTCCCTGGCGCACCTGCGTCCGCGCACAGGAGGCCCTCCTGGACTTCTGCGCGGAGTTGCCGGACCTGGTTGCCGACGCCTTCGCCCCGGGTCCGCTGCTGGAGCGCGCAGAGGTCGAGCTCGACCGGTGGCGCGCCGAACACGGGAGTACGACGGCGCACGTGCTGACCGAGACCTGGCAGGTGCCGCTGCGGTGGTTCGTGCTGGTCGATCCCGAGGAGCGGGTCTTCAGTCTGGGGGAGCCGGTAGAGCCGTCCGGGACGCCGCTACGCCGTCGTACCGGGCGCTCGCTGGTCTACCGGACGCCGATGTCCCGGGCCCGGCGGCGGGTCGCCCGGGCCCTTGCTGTGCTGCGTACAGCCGTCGACGACCGGTCAGTGGCCGAGGGGTTGCTCGACCTGGGTCGCTGGCTCGAGGAGTTTCACCCCCGCTCGCTGGTCGAGCTCGACTACGGCGACCTGGTGTACCTGCTCGGCGACGCCGAGCTTGCCCAGGACGAGTCGGCCCGCGATATGGCCCACGCGCTGGAGCTGCTGGCAGCCGGCGACGGGGGCGAGGCAGCGAGCGCGTACGGCCGCATGACGGCCAGGATGATGGCATTGCAGGCGATCGAGTCGGCGAACTAAGCATCCGGACTAGTCCCAAGATGGCCCGCATGGGCCATATCGGACAAGGAGGGCTACAGGCAGTCTCGCAGGAGGAGTGACGCGAGCAGCGGGCTCCACCAACTCCGCCGAGAGGAAAGCACACCATGAGCACCCGTACCCCCGATGCTGAGGCCCTGCTGACCCCCGCCGAGGTCGCGTCGATGTTCCGTGTCGATCCGAAGACCGTCACTCGATGGGCCAAGAGTGGCAAGCTCACGTCGATTCGCACGCTGGGGGGCCACCGTCGCTACCGTGAGGCCGAGGTCCGCGCCCTGCTTGCCGGGATCCCGCAGCCGCGCAACAGCTGACCCGGCTGTCGTTCGCTGGCCCGCCACGAACGTCCTA
>JAYTHM010000617.1:0-2566 GCA_043732645.1 Frankiales bacterium | reverse complement strand
TGCCATTGGGAAGAGACCTCGTGGGTGAACGCCTCAGGCGTCTCCAACGTCAGAGGTCGAGTCCACGATGGCAAGAACAGCAACACATCCGGGAGGGCACGATGACCGGCGCCAGTTTGCAGATGACCGTGGAGCAGGTCCGTGGCCTGCCGCCAGTTGTCGACGTGCCGACTGCTGCCGCGGTTCTGGGCCTCGGCCGGACCGCCGCCTACGAGCTGATCCGGCTGGGCAACTGGCCCACCCCGATCCTGCGTCTGGGCAAGCTGATCCGGGTGCCGAGTGCTCCACTGCTCGAGCTGGTTGGGGTGTCCCGGTGAAACATGGCTCCGTGGCCCAGATCCACACGCGCTCCTGCCCGCGAGCCGGTGACGGCTCCTTTTCGTCTCATCGGTGTAAGGGCAGCTGGCGCTACACGCTCGAGTACGGCCGCGACAGCAACGGCCGGCGGATGCAGACGAGCAAGGCGGGGTTCCCAACCAGGGGTGCAGCCCAGAGTGCGCTGCAGGAGGTCGTTCGCACGTT
Source organism: Frankiales bacterium (assembly GCA_043732645.1). Taxonomy (GTDB): domain Bacteria; phylum Actinomycetota; class Actinomycetes; order Mycobacteriales; family SCTD01; genus RYN-111. The sequence goes on along the minus strand of JAYTHM010000617.1, from coordinate 2,044 downwards.
CATGGTCGACGTCGGGGTGCACAGCCTGACCGTCGGCGACTACCTCGAGACCTGGCTGACGGGCAAGCACGCCCTGAAGCCCAAGACCATGGCGCTGTACCGCGACTTCACCACCAACTATCTGATGCCCAACCTGGGCGAGATCCGACTGCTCGAGCTGCGCGCTCACCATCTGGACCGCATGTACTCGGCGATCGCCCTCGGGCGACGCGGCCGGCCCCTCAGCCCCAGCACCATCCGGCGCGTCCATGCCGTCATTCGCTCGGCGCTCAACACCGCGGTTAAACGCCGACTCATCCCCTACAGCCCGGCCGAGCACATCGAGCTTGCACCGGAAAACCCGAAGAGGCCCAAGCCGTGGACGGTGGGGCAGTGCCAGACCTTCCTTCGGGACATCGCGCATGACCGGTTGGCGAACCTGTACCACTTGATCCTCGTCACCGGGATGCGCCGCGGCGAGGCGATCGGCCTGCGCTGGGAAGACGTTGACCTCAACAGCGCCTTTCTCTCCGTCCAGCAGCAGATCACCGAAGTACACGGTCATTCGGTGGTCGGGACTCCCAAGACCAAGCGCGGGACCCGTGACATCCCGATCGATGCGGACACGGTCGCCATACTCCGCCGGCACCGGCAGATGCAGGTCGTCGAGCACACCGCCTGGGGACCGGCGTGGAACGACGCTGGTCTGGTATTCACCCGGGAGGACGGCCGCCCACTGCGGCCGGAGTACGCCACCCGGCACTTCCAGGCGCTGGCCGAACGGGCCGGGCTGCCCGCCATTCGGCTGCACGACCTGCGCCACACCAACGCCAGCCTGGCGCTGGAGGCAGGAGTGGAGATGAAGGTGGTTTCCGACCGGCTGGGGCACAGCCAGATCTCGGTCACTGCAGACCTCTACACCCATGTGAGCAACACCGTAGGACGGGTCGCTGCGGACAAGATCGCCGGGGCGCTGAAGGTGTCCGCCGAGACGGTTCCTGCAGCATCCCTGCAGCAACGGCCTGAAACCGGGTCCGGTCGGGATGAGCTGGGGGGGGAACGAGCAAGGCCCCCGCCGGCGTTTCCGCTGGTCAAGGGCCTGGTCGTCTGTCTCAACACAGAGCGCGCCCGAAGGGATTCGAACCCCCAACCTTCTGATCCGTAGTCAGATGCTCTATCCGTTGAGCTACGGGCGCGGGTGCCGCGCTCGGGATTGCCGGGCGCAACGTCGCGAAAGACTACCCGTTGTCCGGGCTCAGACGGAAATCCGCGCCGCTCCGGACGTCGTCATAGGGACGGCCCTTCGGAACGCAACCGCTCCACCTCGGACATGGCCTCACGCAGCCCGCTGAGCCAATCATCAGTGTGCTCCCCGACCAGGCGAACGCACCAGGCCAGCGCCTCAGATCGGGACCGGGCGACGCCCGCATCCACAAGGGTGTCCAGCACCTGACGCTCACTCTGGCGCAGTCGGGTCATCGCAGGCACGGACAGGTGAGAGAAAAGTCGCCCGGTCTCGCCGATCCTCGCGCCCCACGCAACATTGCGGCCGTACTTTGCCTGTGCTTCGTCGGCGATCTTCATCCGCTGCTCGCGGGTCTCCTCGCGCCAGCGCGTGATCCTCCCCTCGGCCGCGGCGGCCTGGCCACCCTCGGGCGCAGGCAGCTCGCCGATCGCCGTGATCTCGTCGCGGTCGACAGTGACCCGCAGGTCGCCGACAAACCAGCCTTCAGGGATGCGTCCGATGAACCAGGGCGTCGCGTCGCTCGCATCGGGCAGGTCGCGCCGTTGCCAACCACCCGGGCGCCCTAACGGTCCTCCTCGGTGAGGCGCACCGCCGCCTCGACGCCCACGTGACCAGGGCGGGATGTCGTGGTCGTGGGTCATAGCCATTTCCTTACGTCATGACAAGCACCGAAGAATCACACCAGTACATAGCGGTCAACGGACGCAGTCAAGGCCGTATTCCGGGTGATTCAGGCGCCGTGGGGCTCGCCCATTCCCTCCGGCTCGCCCAAGGCCGTACCGTGGCTGAACACAACAAGCGCGTCCAGCAGGCGGCCAC
>JAYTHM010000616.1:0-8638 GCA_043732645.1 Frankiales bacterium | reverse complement strand
CAGCGCGGTGGGCGGCGCCGTCGCGGTCGGCTGCACGCTGACCGAGGCGGCGCCGGCATCGGCTGTGCAGCAGGCTATGTAGGCGCTCGCGGCCTCTTTGGTCGGCGCTCCGGCGCCAAGCCGCAAGCGCCGCCTGATGCGTCGCAGTCCTTAGGGCCGGCCCCGGCCTAGCTCCGTTGCAGGTACTTGCCGAGCTCCACGCGGGCGACTGTGCGCACGTGCACCTCGTCGGGTCCGTCCGCGAGGCGAAGTGTCCGCATGCCGGCCCACATCTGGGCGAGGGGGAAGTCGTCGGACACGCCGCCACCGCCGTGCACCTGGATCGCCCGGTCGAGGACGCGCAGGGCGATCCTGGGGGCGATGACCTTGATCGCGGCAATCTCGGTACGGGCACCGCGGGCGCCGACGTTGTCGATCATCCAGGCCGCCTTGAGGGTCAGTAGCCGGGCCTGCTCGATCTCCATCCGCGACTCCGCGATGGCCTCCTGGACCACGCCCTGACGCGCCAGCTCCTTGCCGAAGGCGACCCGGGACGCGGCCCGCTGGCACATCAGCTCCAGGGCCCGCTCGGCGATCCCGATGGAGCGCATGCAGTGGTGGATGCGGCCGGGGCCAAGGCGGGCCTGGGCAATCGTGAAGCCGTCGCCTTCGTTGCCGATCAGGTTTGAGGCGGGGACGCGGACGTCGGTGAAGCGCAGCTCGTTGTGGCCGTGCTGGTCCTGGTAGCCGAAGACCGGCAGCGCCCGGACGTTCTCGACGCCCGGGGCGTCCAGCGGTACCAGGATCATCGACTGTTGGCGGTGGACGCTCTCGTTGAAATCGGTCTTGCCCATCACGATGAGGATCTTGCAGCGCGGGTCGGCCGCCCCGCTGATCCACCACTTAAGACCGTTGATGACGTAGTCGTCGCCGTCCCGGACGATCGACGTGGCGATGTTGGTGGCGTCGGAGGAGGCGACGTCGGGCTCGGTCATCGCGAAGGCGGACCGGATCTCACCCTCGAGCAACGGGTGGAGCCACTGTGCTTTCTGCTCGGCGGTGCCGAACATGTGCAGCACCTCCATGTTGCCGGTGTCGGGTGCGGCGCAGTTGATGGCCTCCGGCGCCAGGTGGATCGAACGTCCGGTCAACTCGGCAAGCGAGGCGTACTCGAGGTTTGTCAGACCTGAGATGTCGGGTAGGAACAAGTTCCACAGCCCACGGGAGCGAGCCTCGATCTTGAGTTCCTCGACCACCGGCGGGCAGGTGTGGTCGTGGTAGCCCTTGCCCTGCCGGTAGGCCTCGTAGGTCGCCTCGGCCGGATAGACCCTCTCGTCCATGAAGGCCTGGAGGCGACCGAGGTAGTCCTGGGCCTTGGGCGAGAGCTCGAAGTCCACGAAGCGCACCTTTCCATCGGGTTACAGCACCTTCCACCTTGCCACGCCACAGCCAGGGGCCGAGCCGCGACCCCTCTAGGCTGACTCCCGTGAGGATTCCTGGAGGCGACCTGGCGCCCGCCCGACGGCGCCGGCACGGCGACAGCTACGGACGGCGCAGAAAGCGCCGTGGCCTGCGGGTCACCCTGGTTGTCCTGCTGCTCGCGGCCGCCGGCGGCGGCGCCTACCTGCTGCAGCGCGACGACAGCCTGGTCCCGCAGCGGCTGGCGACCCCACCGAAGACCTGCCCGACGGCAGCTGCACCGTCCAAGACCACCGCGAAGCCCCCCGCTAAGCCCCTGGCCCTTCCTGCGCCGAAGCAGGTCAGCCTGGTGCTGCTCAATGGCACCCCCCGCAACGGGCTCGTGAAGACGGTCGGTGACCAGCTTGCCGCGGCCGGCTTCGTCGTCACGGGTCAGGGCAACGCCCCTGCCGCCCTGCCTGGCGCCTCGACGGTCACCTTCGGTATGGGCGGGTCGCTCGCCGGCACCCTCGTCAGCCACTGGATCCTGGGCTCACGGCTGGTCGGTGACCCCAAGGTCGCCCCGGGGACGGTGCGGGTCGTGCTCGGCAGCACCTTCCGCAGGCTCGCGACGCCGGCCGAGGCCGCGGCGGACGCGAAGCCGGCGGCCGGCACGAGCCCCGTCGTACCCGCTCCGAAGGCTTCCGGTTGCTGAGCCCTGCTCGTTGAGCGCCGGAGCTGAATTCGGCGCCTGACTGCGGGCTGACGGTGGGTGTGTTTCGATGCACCTCGCTGCGCCTCTGTTCGCGGCTTGTGAAGGAGCGCACGTGACCGACCGGCTCAGCCCTCTGGACGTCTCCTTCCTCTACATGGAGACGCCCACCACCGCCATGCACGTCGGCGGGGTCTGCGTCTTCGAGCCCCCTGCGGGCGGCTTCGACTACGACCGGCTGGTCGAGCTGATCACGCAGCGGATCGGCCTGGTGCCGCGCTACCGGCAGAAGGTCAAGACGGTACCGGGCCGGCTCGCCAACCCGGTGTGGGTCGATGACACCGACTTCGACGTGGCCTACCACGTGCGCCGGTCCGCACTGCCGAAGCCAGGCAACCGCGACCAGCTCAAGGAGCTCGTCGGCCGGCTGCAGAGCCGCCAGCTCGACCGCAACCGGCCGCTGTGGGAGATCTATCTGGTGGAGGGGCTCGAGGCGGGCCCTGATGGAGGCGAGCGCAGTGCGATCATCACCAAGACCCACCACGCGATGGTGGACGGGGTGTCCGCGGTCGACATCGCGACCGTGATCCTCGACGTGGAGCCGACCCCGCGGGAGGTGCCCGAGGACGACTGGCGGCCGCGGTCGGAGCCGGGTGCGCTGAAGCTGGTGTTCGGCGCCGCGAGTGACCTCGTGGCTCGCCCGACCGCCGTGCTCGACACCGCTCGGACCGCCGTTGTCGACGCGCGGGCGACCGCCGGCAGGGTCGCGAACGTGGCAGGCGGGGTGCTGGCGCAGGCCAAGCTGATGGCCCGGCAGGCCCCCGAGACGCCCCTGAACGTCCCAATCGGCGAGCAGCGCAGGTTTGGGATGGCCGACACCTCCCTCGATGACTACAAACGGGTCCGCAAGGCGCACGGTGGCACCGTCAACGACGTCATCCTCGCCACGGTCAGCGGGGCGCTGCGGACCTGGCTGCTGACCCGCGGCGAGAAGGTCAGGCCCACGACGGTGGTCCGGGCGATGGTGCCGGTGAGCGTCCGCGGCGACGCCGACAAGGGCGAGCTGGGCAACCGCGTCTCGTCGTACTTCGTGGACCTGCCGGTCGGTGAGGGGTCCGCGGTGATGCGGCTGCACCAGGTGAGCTTCGCGATGCGCGGGCACAAGGAGAGCGGCGCGGCGGTCGGTGCTGACGCGCTGGTGCAGCTGTCGGGCTTTGCCCCCCCGACGATTCACTCCCTCGGCGCGCGCACCGCGTCCGTCATGACCCGTCGGCTGTTCAACCTCGTGGTGACCAACGTCCCTGGCCCCCAGTTCCCCCTGTACGCCGCCGGGGCACGCATGTTGTCGATGTACCCGGTCGTGCCGCTGGCCAAGAACCAGGCCGTCAGCATCGGGGTCACATCGTATGACGGTGGGGTCTTTTATGGCCTCAACGCCGACCGGGACGCGATGGCCGACATCGACGTGCTGGCGTCCTGCATCGAGGAGTCGCTCGCGGAGCTCGTCGGGACGACCCGATGAGGCGCGGCCTGGTGCTTGGTGCAGGCGGCGTTCTCGGGGCGGCCTGGACGATCGGCGCGCTGTCGGCCGTGCAGGACGAGTTGGGCTGGGACCCGCGCACGGCGGACGTGCTGATCGGCACGTCCGCGGGGTCGGTACTGGTCGCTGCGCTGGCCTGCGGTGTGGGCGTGCAGGAGCTGCTCGACCACCAGCAGGGCAAGCCCGACCCGCGGATCGAGTTCGACCCCGACACCGACGGCGGGGGTGCCCTCCCACCGCTGCCGAGGCCGTTCGTGGGCTCGCCAAGGGGTGTGGTGCACTCCGCGCTGCGACCGTGGAGGGTCACCCCCATGGGTGCGCTCGCGGCCGCGATGCCGCAGGGGCGGGGGTCGATCGAGCCGGTCGGCAGGCTCGTCGACGGCGTCCTGCCCGAGGGTGGTTGGGCCCCGCACCCGGCCGCGTGGGTCGTGGCGATGAGCTACCAGAGCGGCCGCCGCACGGTCTTCGGCCGGCCTGGCGCTCCCACGGCGCAGCTGCGGGACGCGGTCATGGCCTCCTGCGCGATCCCCGGTTGGTACGCCCCGGTGCGCATCGGCAACCGCACCTACGTCGACGGTGGGGTCTGCTCGCCAACGTCGGTCGACCTGCTCACCCGGCTCGGCCTCGACGAGGTCGTCGTGCTGTCTCCGATGACCTCGCTGTCCTACGACAGCCCCGATGCGGTGACCGCCCGGATCGAGCGGCGCTTCCGGCGGCTGTCGACCAAGCGGGTCGTGGGCGAGATCAAGAAGGTCGCCGCGACCGGCACGAAGGTCCACTTCCTGGGCCCGACGGCCCCCGACCTGGCCATCATCGGCGCCAACATGATGGACCCCCGTCGCCGCGCCGACGTGCTCGAGTCCTCACTGCGGACCTCGGCAGCGGCGTTGCGCGCCGGGCTCGCCGCGACGGCCTGACACTCTGGACGGGTGCGCGTCTATCTCCCCTCCACCTTGACTGCCCTGCGATCCCTGCTCGACACAGGCGTCGTCGGTGCCGCCCCACTCCCGGGCTACGCGGTCACCCCCAGCCTGCGGGAGTGGTACGCCGAGGGTGACCTCGAGGAGCTCGAGTACGTCGCACTGACCCTGGCTGCCAAGGCCTCGGTGCGCCTGCTCGACGCCGACCCCGACGCGGTACGCCGGCGGGTCGTCATCGTCGCCGACGTGCCCGACGCGGTGGTCGTGGGGGCGCTGCATGTCGACCGGGCGGCCGTCAAGGTCGCCGACCCGGTAGCGCTACGGCTCGTCCAAGCAGTTCACGTCGACCACCCGTCAGCGGTCGAGGACGTGACGGTGGCCGCGGACGCGGTGGTCGAGGCCGACCTCGGGTCGCAGGACGCGGCGTTCCGCGTCGAGCAGGCCGAGGGTCACGAGCTGCAGTGGTATGCCACCCAGGAGATCGGGCCGTTGCTCGAGCTCAGCTGAGCTCAGGCGGCCCGACGCCGCTGGTCGGCGCCGTCACGAACGAGCTGAAGGCCGGGACTTCACGACAGAAGCCGGTGGCAGGTGTCGCGCAGGACCACGAGCCCGATCTAGCGCGCGAACTGCGCGGCCTGGCTCACCGGCCGGCCCTCTGCGCATGCACCTGAGGACTGGACGACCGTGGGGCGGGTGTCGGAAGCGCAAGTGGCAGCATGGGAGCACCCCGGCACCGCCCGCACCCGAGAAGAGGGAGCCCCCCCGTGCTCGACGCCACCACCGTGGTCCCGACGCCCGTCAACGAACCGATTCGTTCCTATGCCCCCGGCAGCAGCGAGCGGGCCTCCCTGGAGGCGCGGCTCAACGAGCTCGCCAGCGAGCCGTTGGACCTCACGTCGACGATCGACGGGGTCCAGCAGAAGGCGTCGGGGGAGCCGATCGCGGTGGTCCAGCCCCACCGTCACAGCGCCCTGCTCGGTACGACGGGAGAGGCCGGCCCCGAGCAGTGGCAGGCAGCCGTCGACGCCGCGCTGCGCGCCGCCCCCGCATGGCGCGAGATGTCCTACGACGACCGGGCCGCCGTGGTGCTCAAGGCCGCCGACCTGCTCGCCGGGCCGTGGCGCGACACCCTCAACGGCGCGACGATGCTCGGCCAGAGCAAGACCGCCTTCCAGGCTGAGATCGACAGTGCCTGCGAGCTGATCGACTTCCTGCGCTTCAACGTCAGTTTCGGGCGGCGGGTCCTCGCGGAGCAACCCGTGTCCAGTGACGGCGTATGGAACCGGATGGACCACCGCCCGCTCGAGGGCTTCGTGCTCGCCATCACGCCGTTCAACTTCACCGCCCTCGCAGGCAACCTGCCGCTGGCCCCGGCGCTCATGGGCAACACCGTCGTGTGGAAGCCGTCGCCGACCCAGCAGCTCGCCGCCCACCACACGATGCGCCTGCTCGAGGCGGCTGGCATGCCACCCGGAGTCATCAACCTGGTCACCGGCTTCGGCACGTCGTCGGCCGTCGCGCTGGAGCACCCCGACCTCGCCGGCATCCACTTCACCGGCTCGACCGCGACCTTCCAGCACCTGTGGCGGCAGGTCGGAACCAACATCAGCCGCTACCGCACCTACCCCCGTCTCGTCGGTGAGACCGGCGGCAAGGACTTCGTCCTCGCACACCCTTCGGCGGACGTCGCGGCCCTCGAGATCGCCCTGGTTCGAGGCGCTTTCGAATACCAAGGTCAAAAGTGCAGCGCGGCGTCGCGGGCCTACGTGCCACGCTCGCTCTGGGAGGGTGGCCTGCGCGACTCGCTCGCCGACCGGGTCCGGTCGTTGACTTATGGCGACGTCACCGACCTGTCGAACTTCGGTGGGGCCGTCATCGACCGGCGCGCCTTCGACCGGCTCGCGGTCGTCGTACGCGGGGCTGCCTCCGACCCGGCCCTGTCGGTGCTGGCCGGCGGCACGGCCGACGACAAGGAGGGCTTTTTCGTGCAGCCCACCGTCCTCGAGAGCGCCGACCCGCTGCACGAGGTGATGACGCGTGAGTTCTTCGGACCCGTCCTCGGTGTCTACGTGTACGACGACTGGGCCGACGTGCTGCCCCTGGTCGACCGGTCCGCGCCGTACGCGCTGACCGGCGCCGTCTTCGCCCAGGACCCGTATGCGATCGTCGACGCCTCCGCGGCGCTGCGCTTTGCGGCCGGCAACTTCTACGTCAACGACAAGCCCACCGGCGCGGTCGTTGGGCAGCAGCCCTTCGGTGGCGCGCGGGCGTCCGGTACCAACGACAAAGCCGGGTCGGTGCTGAACCTGCTGCGCTGGACCTCGCCCCGCACGATCAAGACGACGTCGGTCCCTGCGAGCCAGGACCATCGCTACCCGCATATGGGGTGAGACGCTGCCGAGCATGACCGAGCCGTTGGACATGTCTCGAAGGACCCGGACCGTTTTGTTCCTGATCCTGTCCCGAGGCCGGCTGCGTTGGACCCCGCTCTGGACCCGGACCGTATTGACGCGACAGCCGTCGAGCGGTCGACACGGCCAGAGCCACTGGAGGAGGCGTCCTACGAGGGCGCGCGCGACAACCTCACCTGGCTGCGGGGCCTGGTCGGGGTGATCGGCTTCCTGGTTCTCGTCAGCCTGCTCGTCAGGCTGCGCTGAGGCACCAGCGTGCCCACGGCGGCCTCGGGGGTGATCGCCGTCTGTGGATGCAGCGCCGCAGCAGTCGGCGGTGGCGACTAGGTTGCCGGGGTGAGCAAAGTCGACGCGCTACGCGCGCTACGAGAGGCGCGGTACGCCGCCCAGTTCGCCCGCCCGCCCTCCGGGAAGGCGACCACGACGGCGGTCACGGACGTCAAGGCTCCGGCAGCCAAGCCGTCCGGCGCCGTTCCGAAGGGCGCCGCGAAGGCCGCCCGCTCAGCCGCCGCCCCGGCCACCGGCCTGGACATCGAGGCCGAAGTCGACGCCTGTGGGCATCGGAGCATGAACGGCCGGTTGTGCACCCGGCCCGGTGGCCACACGGAGAAGAACCACCGATACGGCTGACGCCCGAGCACTGGAGCTGGTCGGCCGCGGCCCTGCGACTCCGCCCAGCACTCGGCGGTTTTGGTGGCTTCGGGAGAATCGACCCGGCCATTCGCAGGATCGCCAGGAGGGCCCTCTGTAGTCCGCTAGCAGGATCGGAAGGTAGTCCCGAGCCCAGCCAAGGTCCCCGAGGTGGCTGTCGTAGAAGCTGATGGTCTCCGGCTGGACGTGGACGTGGACGTGGACGTGGACGTGGATGTGGTGACAGTCGCAACAGACCGGTCGGACGACACCAGTGCCTTGTGCCCGCTGGTTCCGGCCCGGGACGTGATCGTCGACCCCGGGACGGACAGCTGAGCGGAGGGGTTGACGATCAACTCATTGTGTGCGGGATGAACGGTGCCGCAGGTCGCAACGAGCAAGAGACCAGGTGAACGCGGTCAGTCAGCACGGTGTCCTGCTGGGCTGGGGTGAGCTCACACGCCAACAAGGCCCGCAGCGCAGCATCAGCGTGCCTGATCGACCACTGAGCTGAACCCACCAGCTCGATCACCACCGGATGGGCGCACCTCCGGTGGGCGTCCAGGAACACGTTGCTCATGCTCTGCGGTGACTACGCCCAACAACAGTGACAACTCATCCGGGACGTACTGACGAACTGACAAGGGGTGGAGCTGCTCGAACTCCACGACCTACTGACCGAACACCAACATTGCCTGCTGAAGGCGCGTGTGCTGCACCACCAGCTGCTCGAGCTGCTGCGCGCGCAGCTCACACCACGGCAGCTGCGGCGCAACCTCGAACAGGCAGAAACAGTACAGGAATACGAGCATGACCGGAAGAATTTTCAGCACATTCGGGCAAAACATATGATATCTTGAGAAAATGATGGCAGTGGGGGTGTTCAGCGGCCACAGCCAACCCCGGTCAGGTTGCCGCCCTGATGGCCTCGATCGACGCGCTGCTGGGGCCGGCTGAGCCGGAACAGACCCGCACCCTGGCCCAACGCCGCTTTGATGTGCTCAGCGACTTGGTCTGTGGCCGGGCTGTGCCCGGGCAGTGGCAAGCG
>JAYTHM010000615.1:0-8674 GCA_043732645.1 Frankiales bacterium | reverse complement strand
TGCGCAGCGCTGCCAGCAGGGCCACATGCTCGGGTCCTGAGCGGCCGGCCTTGCGGATCCGGCCCAGCGGGGCCTCATGCGCCAGCCGCACGACCTCGTCGGCCGCTCGCACCCGACCGAGCAGCCCGAGGTCGTCGTGCGTGAGCCAGGTGCGTTCCCGCGACCCTGCCTTGCGCAGCACCTCGAGCAGCGGGCCGATGGCTCGCGGTGCCTTCAGATCGAGGGATAGCTCGAAGTCAGACCCCAGCTCGCGGAACAGCTCCGCGAGCGTGGATACCCCTACGCGTCCCAGCACTCCGGACGGCAGCGCGGCGGTGACCACCGGCCACGGGCCACTGACCCACACCGCGTCATGGACAAGGACGGGGACGCCGTCCGCGGCCAGCCGGACGTCGGACTCCAGGTCGCCGCCCCGCGAAAGGGCGTCAGCAAAGGCGGCGAGGGTGTTCTGCGGGGCACCGCTGTCCACACCGCCACGATGGGCAAACGCGAAGGTCACGCCCAAGGATCCTACGGAGGTTTGCTGTCAGTTCGGAACGAGGTGTACGGCGGTGGGCGGGCCGGGCTGCACGACGACGACACCCTGCCGCTCGAGGACGCGTACGTGGGCGAGGGCCTCCGCCAAAGCGGCACGCAGCATCGCCTTCGGCAGCTCGTCCCACGGCCGGTTCCACGTCATCGCCCGGCACAGCGCCCACGGCGTGAGAGGACCCGCAGACAGCGCCTGGCGGATCTCACCGAGGCGTTCCTCGTGATGGGCGAGCAGCTCGTCGACCCGCGCGTCGACGCCGGTGAACCGGCCCCGGTGGGCGGGCAGGACCTCGGTGGGCTCGGCTCCGGTCAGCAGTCGGAGCGAGGCGAAGAAGTCATCGAGAGGACTCTGCGAGGGGGTCTCGAAGCCGTACAGCCCCACGTGTGACGAGATCGTCTTGAGCAGGTGGTCGCCGGTGAGCAGCCGGTCGTCGACGCGCAGGCACAGGTGGCCGGGGGTGTGCCCGGGCGTGTGCAGCAGCTCGACCCGACGGCCACCGAGCTCCAGGACCTGCGTGTCGAGCGACCGGTCGGCCAGCACCGGGATCGGCATGGCAACGGCCTTCAGGGCAATCGAGACCTCATCGACCTCACACGGGCTCGCGTCCGCGGCGCGCAGGCGCTCAAGAGTGTCCTCGGAAAGCAGCTCAGGGTCGTCCTCCAGGATCGCGATGTGCCGACGTACCAGCTCGTTGTCGGCGTCGTGCAGGCCGACCCAGCAGCCGCTCGCCGCACGGACCCGACCTACCAGTCCGAGGTGGTCGGGGTGGTGGTGCGTGACGATCACACCTTGCACCTCGGCGACCGACGTCCCGCACGCGAGGAGCCCCGCGGTCAGGTCGGCCCAGGCCAGGTCGTGGTTCCAGCCGGTGTCGACGAGGTAGGGACCGTCGGTGGACTCGAGAACGTAGGCCTGGGTCCAGCCGATCGGGTTGTCGGGTACGACGGTCGGCACGCACCAGATGCCTGGCGCGACCCGCTCCACCGGCGGCTGCGTCCTGGTGGGCGTGAGAGGCCGGTCAGGGAGCGACATCGTCCCAGGCCGTGAAGTACTGCGGGTGCGGTCCCATCGTCATGACCTCGAGCAGGCCGTAGCCGAGCCCGTCCCCCTGGTTGGTCGAGAACGACGCGAGGTGGTCGACGATGGCGCCGACAAGGGGGACGTTGGCCGGGTCGTCACCGGCGAAGTCCCGGCGCTGCACGACAAGCTGTTCGCCGTGCCACATCCCGTGCCGCCAGTCGGCGTCAAAGCCGTAGCCGGTCCCGCGCGCAAGGTGGATCGGACGAAGACAGGTCCCCTCGAGCACCAGGCCGTCCCGGAACGTGACGGTCGCGCCCGTCACCATGCGGGTGCCGGGGGCGAACCGGAGCTGGTGCTCGGGGCGGCCTAGGTGCTCGACCCGACCGTCAGGAAACAGCCGCAGCCCTTCTTCGAGGAAGCGCCGGCCGAAGCCGTCCTCCTGGCACATGTAGACGATCGAGCTCTTCTCAAAGCGGGTGACGAAGTAGTTCCAGTAGAAACCGCTCATCGCCGCAGCCGCGCCGGGCGGCTCCGGCTCACCGACAGGACGCACTCCCCAGGAGCGGTCGCGGGAGCCCCAGAAGCGGTCGGGTGTCACCTCGATGTCAGCACCGTCGAGCAGCAAGGAGCCGGTCCATGAGCCGGTCTGCAGGAAGCGCATGGTGTTCATCGTCTGCCGGCCGAAGCCACTGTCCATCGTCATCCGCGGCTCCTCGTACGCCGGGATGAAGCCCTCCCAGGTCACGTCGAGCCCGAAGCCGTCGGTCTCCTCGCACACGAAGCGGACCTTCTTGAGCCCTTCGATCACCTCGACGCGAAGCGGTCCGACCGTTGTGTCGAGCCGGTCGAGGCCAAGCGGACGGGAGGCCCGCACCACGGTCTGCGAGTTGGCGTGGCTCGCAACGACGAAGGCGTCGGTGACATTGAGGTTCGGGTACTGCCCGAGCCCGAAGGCCAGGAAGACCTCATCGGTGGAGCCGTGCAGGTTGAAGTAGCAGCGGTCGTAGAAGTTGCGGTCCGAGGTTCCGACCGAGGCCATTGTCTCCGCGACCTGGTGGATCGGCAGCTCATCGAGCGGCGACAGCATCTAGGGCCCCCGCTCGGCGAGGACGGTCGCGGTCAGGCCGGTGACGGTGTTGACCTGAGCCATGCCGTCGTCAGCAGGGAGCAGCCCCCACTCCTTGAAGATGACCGCCAGCCTGGCCATGATCACGCAGAACCGGAAGCCGGCCCAGACCTCGTAGAAGTCGAAGGCGGAGGCACTCAGGCCGCTCTTGGCCTCGTACCTGGCGATGGTCTCCGACCTCGACGGGAAGCCCTCGAGTCGCGGGACGCCGAGGGCCTCGCTGTGGTGCCGGTCGAGGAACCACGCCCAGGCTACGTCCTGAGAGGGCGAGCCGAGCGTCACCATCTCCCAGTCGAGGACGGCGAGGCGCTCCCCCTCCGGCGTGTAGAGGATGTTGCCGACGCGGGCATCGCCCCAGCAGAGCACGATCGGTTCCTCCGGAGGCAGGTTGGCCTTGATCCAGGCGAGGGCCTGATGCGCCATCGGCACCGCCTCGTCACGTTCGACGGACATCAGAAAGCCTTCGTAATAGGCGATCTGGTCACTCAGCCCGTTCATCAGCGGCGGAAGGTCGAGGGTCGTCGGATCAACGTTGTTGAGCTCGGCGATGGTGTCCACGGCACCCCACCAGATGCGCTCTCGCACCTGCGGTGTCACGTCGTGCAGCCACCCCGAGACGTGGTACGGCGGGTTGTCCGGCGGCACCACCCCGTCAACGAGCTCCATGACGAAGAACGGGGCGCCGAGCACGTCGGCCCCAGGCTCAGACCAGAGGACGCGAGGCACCGGGACGGCGGTCTTGGCGGCCAGCTCGGTGAGGATCCTGAGCTGCGTCTCGAAGGCCGCGTCGGGGAAGAGGCTGTAGCCGGTCGGGGCGACCCGGACAACCAGCGTCTCGGCCTGCGGCTCCCCGCCTGCGGTCCACGTGGCGTCGATGATGATTGTCTCGTTGGAGAACCCCGTGGCGCCAGGACCGCGGAACTCCGACAGGCCCACGTCCCCGTCGGCCCCAACTCTTGGTGCGAGCCAGGCAGCGAGCTGCTTGGCGGACTGCTCGACGTCGCGCTGGGCCGGGATCGGCACGGGTTCAACTCCCTTGTCGGTGTGCGGCCGAACCTAGAACCTGTTCTCATCCTTGGGCAAGGGCCGCCAGCTCGGCGAGCGTGTCGACCGACACCGCGTAGGGCAGCGACAGGGCTACCCGATCGGATGTGGGGAACCGCAGCCGCAGCGCAGCGGCCACCTGCGCCGGAGTGCCGAGGACGGCGACCGCGTCGACCACCTCCTGGGGGACAGCCGCCGGGAGCGCCTCCCACCGGCCCTCGCGGGTCAGGTTCCGCAGCCGCAGCTGGAGGTCTCCCCACCCGTGCACGTCGAGCACCGGCCGGTAGGCCGGAGTGGACGCGTAGAACGCGATCAACGTCCGGACGCCCTGCTCTGACGCGGCCCGCTCGACCTCGTCGCGGTAGACGCCGACGACCGACTGTCCGATGACGGTGAACCCAGGCCGGGCACCTGCCAGCATCGGTCCGGTGAGCTCGGTCAGGGACCGCTGGGTGCAGAAGGGGTGGACCAGCAGACCGTCTGCCACCTCCAGGGCCATCGCCGTCATACGGGGGCCGAGGGCTCCCAGCAGGATCGGCGCGGGCGGAGCCGGCGGCGGGACGAAAAGCGGGGGACAATAGGTGTGGGTGGTCCAGCGCCCCTCGAACGACAACGGATCGCCGGTGGCCCAGGAGCTCTGGATCGCCCGCACAGCAAGCACCCATTCGCGCAGCTGCTCGACCGGTGACTCCCAGGTACTGCCGAACCGACGCGTGATGTGGGCCTTGACCTGGCTGCCGAGGCCGAGGCTGAAGCGCCCACCCGAGGCGCGCTGCAGGTCCTGCGTCAGGTAGGCCAGGTGCATCGGGCTGCGGGGCAGCGCGATGGCGAGGTTGGTGTACAGGTCCAGGCCGCAGGACACGGCGGCCGCTCCCAGCGGCAGGAACGGGTCGGAGGGGCCCTCGTAGGTGAATACGCCGGCGACACCGGCTTGCTCGAGCTCCCGGACCACGCCGGGCACCTGGGACAGCTCCCCGTCGAGCCGAACGTCGAGCAGCACGCACCCTCCCCAGAACAGGAACAGGTTCTAGCATGCCTCGCGGCAGTGCGTTACGTTTCGGCACTGCCGCAAAACCAGGAGGTCACGATGTCCAGGTCACTCGAGGTCGAGGTCGGCCCTGCCTGCATCAGCAGCGGCTACTGCCGCAACTTCGCGCCCGAGGTGTTCACGACAGGACAGGACCGCAAGTCGGTCGTGAAGGCCAACCCTGTCCCTGAGAGCCCGGAGCTGGTCGAGGCCTTCGAGAGTTGTCCCGTGGAGGCGATCAGTGCCCGCGACGCGCAAACCGGTGAAGCCGTCTTCCCCTGACACACCGGTCGACCCCTGCCCCTTGCCGCAGATCAGCCGCCCTAAGAAGAGGAAACCGTGGAGCACCTGCTCGTCGAGAAGACCGGTCACACGCTCCTGCTGACCTTCAACCGGCCCGAGGCCAAGAACGCCTTCACCCCCAACATGCTGGCCCGGATGGCCGAGGCCTGGGTGCGGGCCGACAGCGACGACGACATCCGGGTCGTGATCCTCACCGGCTCCAAGGAGGTGTTCTGCGCTGGCGCCGACCTCAAGGCGATGATGAGCCCGCCGGACGCCGAGGACGAGTACGCCAAGCGCTTCACCGAAGATGCCGAGATGGCCTGGAAGGCGCTGCTGCGGCACCATCGTCTGACCAAGCCGCTCATCGCCGCGGTCGAAGGCCCGGCCATCGCCGGCGGCACCGAGATTCTCCAGGCCACCGACATCCGGGTGGCTGGTGAGTCCGCGACCTTCGGGGTCGCCGAGGTCCGTCGCGGCCTGTTCCCCCTCGGCGGCTCCACCGTCAGACTGCGTCGGCAGATCCCCTACACGCTGGCGGCGGAGATGCTGCTGACCGGCAGGACGATCAGCGCTCAGGAGGCCCTGTCATACGGCCTCATCGGGCAGGTCGTCCCAGACGGGTCGGCGCTGGACAAGGCCCACGAGATCGCCGACCTGATCTGCAGGAACGGGCCGTTCGCCGTCCGCTCTGTCCTGCGGTCCCTCCGCGAGACCGAGGGGCTTCCCGAGGACGAGGCCCTCAAGATCGAGCTCGAGATCGGGATGCACGTCTTTGTGACCGAGGATGCGAAGGAAGGTCCACGGGCCTTCGCCGAGAAGCGGACCCCCCACTTCACCGGTCGCTGACCGGGTCATGCGTTGACGCTCCCCGCGGGCTACTGGTCTACTGACTAGCCAATAGAACACGTTCTAGATCAGGAGGCTCCGTGTACCTCGACTACACGCCTGCCCAGCACGCCCTGCGCGAGCAGCTGCAGGACTACTTCGCCAGCCTGCTCACCCCTGAGGTGCGCGAGGCCATCACCGACGAGGGCCAGAACGGTCCGACCTCGCTGGAGGTGCGCCAAAAGATGGGCGCTGACGGCTGGCTCGGCATCGGCTGGCCCACCGAGTACGGCGGACAGGGCCGCTCCGTCCTGGAGCAGTTCGTGTTCTTCGACGAGGCGACCCGCGCGGGCGCACCCGTTCCGATGATCGCGCTCAACACGGTCGGACCAACGCTGATGAGGTCGGGCTCGCAGGAGCAGAAGGACTACTTCCTGCCACGCATCCTGGCCGGCACGCTCGACGTAGCCATCGGTTACACCGAGCCCGGTTCCGGCACCGATCTCGCCTCGCTGCGCTGCAAAGCCGAGCGGGTAGGGGAGGACTTCGTGGTCAACGGCAACAAGGTGTACACGACCGGTGGGCTCACTGCGGACTGGATCTGGTTGGCGGTCCGCACGAACCCCGACGCCGCCAAGCACAAGGGCATCTCGATCCTGCTGGTCGACACCAGTTCCCCCGGTTTCACAGCCACCCCGATCACCACCGTGGGCGGTGAGGTGACGAGCGCGACCTACTACGAGGACCTGCACGTGCCCGTGTCGATGGTCGTAGGTGAGGTCAACGAGGGCTGGCGCCTGATCACCTCGCAGCTCAACCACGAGCGGGTCGCGCTGGCGGCGATGGGTGGCCGCTCACTGGAGCTGTTCGAGGCGGTTCGGACCTGGGCGTGCGAGCAGACCGACGCCTCAGGGGGGCGCCTGATCGACGTGCCCTGGGTCCGGCAGACGCTCGCTCGGGTCTACGCGCGGATGGAGGCCCTCAAGCTGCTGAACTGGCGGATGGCGTGGAAGACGGAGGTGGGCCAGCTCACACCCGCCGACGCCAGCGCGGGCAAGGTCTACGGCTCGGAGTGCGACATCGAGTGCTACCGGCTGCTGCTGGAGGTCCTCGGCCGCGCGGGGATGCTGCACAGGGGCTCCCCCGGCGCGGAGCTCGCCGGCGTGCTGGAGAAGGCCTACCGAGGTGCACCGGTACGCACCTTCGGTGGCGGCTCGAACGAGGTGCAGCGCGAGATCCTGGTGCAGACCGCGCTTGGCCTGCCGCGAGGGGCCCGCTGACATGGACTTCAGCCCCACCGAGGAGCAGCTGGCTGTCCGAGAGCTGGCCACCGAGCTGCTCGCCACCGCGACCCACCCCGGCCTGGGCGTCGAGGGCTTCGACCGGCAGCTCTGGAGGCGCCTTCTCGAGGCCGGCCTGCTCGCACTGTCCGTGGCTGAGGAGCTCGGCGGCGGCGGGCTGCCGCTCGCGGTCTCCGCCGTCGTCGCGGAGGAGACGGGCAAGGCCGCCGGGCGGGTGCCCGTCGTGGCTGTGCTGGCTGCTCTGCCCTTGCTCACCGACACGACCCTGGTCGCGAGAGTCCTTGCAGGGCAGGCAATCGTGGTGCCGGCGCTGCGCGCGGACGGCTGGACCGCCGGGGTCACCTGTACCCACGGGGTCATCACGGGGACGCAGCTGGCCGTGGCGTGGGCCTGCGAGGCGACGCACGTGGTCGTCGCCGCGGGCGAGGAGCTCCATCTGGTCGACCTGACCCACCCTGGGGTAACCGTCGAGCCGGTAGAGGTCAGCTCCCACGAGCCGGCAGCCAACCTCACGTTCGACGGGCCGGCGTCCACCCGCCTGCCCGCGACCGTCGCGGACGCGCTGGCCCGCTGGACGCTGCTCACCTGCTCGTACGGCGTCGGCGTCGCTGAGACCGCCCTGCTGATGGCCGCCCGGCACGTCTCGACCCGGGAGCAGTTCGGGAAGCCGCTGGCAGCATTCCAGGCCGTGAGCTACCAGGTCGCTGACTGCTACATCGACGTCGAGGCGGCGAGACTGACTGCTGCACAGGCGATCTGGCGCCTGGACTGCCAGCAGGACCATGCCGAGCAGACGGCGATCGCCGCGTTCTGGGGAGCCGAGGCGATCCAGCGGGTGGTCAGCAAGTCGGTCCACCTGCACGGCGGGCTCGGTGTGGACGTGAGCTTCCCGCTGCACCGGTGGTTCCTCATCGGCAAGGTCGTCGAGCTCTCGCTCGGCGGTGCCCAGCGCCGGCTCGAAGACCTCGGCGCGCTGCTCGCCGCCCGGTGACAGATCACTGGTTCCCCCGGGACCCGCTGCCGTCGCCACGCCGGCTGCGCAAGCACACCCTCGCCGGCGAGGTGCGCGGGCTGATCGCTGACGTCCTCATGCTCGACGTCGAGGGGGCCGACGAGACGACCCTGAGCCTTGCCGAGGAACGGATTGCCCTGGCCCGCAGGGCTTTCGCACAGATGCCCGACCTCCGGAACCTCAGCCTGCACCTGACGCCGCATGACAGCTCACTGTTCGAGCGCAGCCCCCTGACGGGTCGCTCCAACGCACAGGCGGCTCCGATAGTGATGGAGTTCGACGGCGACCGGACGCTGGGCCACGCGACCTACGGCGAGACCTTCGAGGGCCCTCCGGGGCTCGTCCACGGGGGCTACGTCATCGCCGCCTTCGACGACCTGCTCGGGGTCGCACAGGCCGCCTCGGGGGTCGCGGGCTTCACCGGCACCCTCACGGTGCGGCTATCCGGAGGCACCCCGCTGCACCGTCGGATCGACTACGAGGCAGGCGTCCGCTCCGTCGA
>JAYTHM010000614.1:0-8695 GCA_043732645.1 Frankiales bacterium | reverse complement strand
AGGGCATCGAGGTGGTCGGGTCGCTGCATCGCACCGGTGTCGATGCCGAGTCCAGCGTCCGCTTGAGCTTCCCGGGCGGATCACTTGCCCTGCTGGGGATGTCTCTGGTCTCCCGCGTGCCGACCCGAGCCGTCGTCATGGGCTCGCGAGGGTACGCCGAGCTGGGTCCGACGTTCTACGCACCGACGAGCCTGCACCTCGACGTCGAAGGGGCAGACCTCGAGGACCACCTCATCGAGGACCGGCAGGCCGGTTTCGTCGGCGAGCTGGAGGAGGTCGCCCGGTGCCTTCAGGCAGGGCTGAGCCAGAGCCCCGTGCTGCCTCTTGCGGAGACGGTCGCAACGATGCGGGTGCTCGACGTGTGCGCGCAACAGCTCCATGCCTGAGCCGGAGCCGCCGGTCGTCACGGTCACCGACCCAACCCGACCGGACCACCCCGTCGTCGCGATCGTCATCGCTTCCCGTCGGCCCTGGAGCCGCCGCACCAAGCGACTCGCCTCGATCGTCACCGCCCTGGTGCTGCTGACTCTGACGGCTCTGCTGCTCTTGCGCCAGCACCGTCAGGTGGAGCTGTCCGTGGAGGCCCGAGGCGTGCACCTGCGGCTGGGCTCCGCTGTCGCGGTGGGCACGGCCGAGGGCGTTCCCAGGGCCGACGTTCAGACCGTGCAACTGAGCGTCGACGTCGCCAACACCGGTGCTTTCGGGGTGCGGTTCGTTAGCAACCAGGTCGACGGTGGTACCCGGGCGCTCGAGCTGCCCAGCCGGGTCGCCCCCGGTGGCAGCCGCCGACTGCTCGTCCAGTGGCCCGTGCGCTGCGCCGAGATCGGGGCGGTGAGAGGGCCGCAGGCGCTCCTCGTGGCCGTACGCGGGCCACGGGCGGAGCACGTCGTCACGCTGTCCCTGCTGCCTCTGGGACAGCTCTTCCACACCACCGCTACGGCCCTGTGCGCCGTCCTGCTTCCCGGAGGCACCCGATGACCCGCGTCGCACTGCTCGGCTACGGCCTGGCCGGTCGCGTCATCCACCGACCCGTGCTGCAGGCCGTCCCCGACCTTGAGATCACGCACGTCGTCACAGCCGCCCCTGAGCGCGTGGTGCAGGCCCGACATGACCTCCCGGCAGCGCGAGTGCTCCCCAGCGCCGAGGTCCTCTGGGATCGTCACACCGAGTTCGACGTCGTCGTCGTCGCCACCACCAACCCCTCGCACGTCCCGCTCGCCACCCGCTCGCTGCAGCTCGGCAAGCTGACGGTCGTCGACAAGCCGCTCGCGATCACCACCGCCGAGGCGGCCGCCCTCGTGGCCCTGTCGGACAGCAGCGGCGTCCCCCTGACCGTCTTCCAGAACCGCCGTTGGGACACCGACACCCTCACCGCCACAGCCCTGCTGAAGGCCGGGACGCTCGGTGCGGTGGTCCGGCTCGAGTCGCGCTTCACCCGCTTCCGCCCGGAGGTCGTCGACCGCTGGCGGGAGGACGCGTCCGCCGGCGGTGGCGTCCTGCTCGACCTCGGTTCGCACGTGGTGGACCAGGCCCTGCACCTACTCGGACCCGCCGTCGACGTCTATGCCGAGGTTGATACCCGCCGGGCCGGCGGCCGGGCCGACGACGACTGCTTCCTGGCCCTCACGCACGCCTCCGGCACCCGCTCCCACCTCTGGGCGTCGATGAGCGCGCCCTGGGCCGGACCGCGGCTGGTCCTGCAGGGGACGTCCGCCGGCTGGTCGAAGGACGGGCTGGACGGGCAGGAGGACGCGCAGCGGGCCGGCACCGCCCCCGCACCGGAGCCTGACGGGCTGCTGTGGACCACTGACGGCGCCCGGCCCTGGCCGAGCCTGCCCGGCGACTGGGCGGCGTTCTACCGGGCCGTAGCGGCCACAGCGGCGACCGGCGGCGCCGTACCAGTGGACCCGCACGAGGCGGTGCAGGTGCTGAGGGTCCTCGATGCAGCCAGGGAGTCCTCGGCGACGCGGACCGTCGTACAGCTGTGAGCTAACCGGCCGCGGCCAGGCCGGCCTCGATCTCGGCGAGCTCCGCCGCACTGCCCTGGACCTTGGGCCCGGTGAACCACTTGCGGGCTGACAGCCACCACGTCGCCGTGGCGTAACCGATGACGACGAGGAACGCGAACGGCGCGTAGTTGAACGACGCCCAGCTGAACTTCCCGCCGACGTGCAGCGTGAACTGCGGCAGCAAAAAGGGGATGCAGATGATGCCCACCCAGACGATCGCGCCCCAGCCGATGATCGGACTGAAACGGCCGAGGTGCCAGGGTCCGGGGACGAACGCGTCGCCGGCAAGTCGACGTAGCAGAACGGGCATCACGTAGGAGATCTCCAGCGCCACCACCGCGACCGACACGATGGCGAAGAACGCGATGGGGGCACCGGTGCTGTTAGTCAGCAGGGACGGGACGCCAAGCAGGAAGGCGAAGCCGGCCGCGAACCAGATCGAGTTGGTCGGAGTCTGGGTCCGCGGGTTGATGCGGTGCCACAGCGCCGAGCCGGGCACGGCACCATCTCGCGAGAAGGCGTAGACCACGCGGGAGTTGGCGGTGATCGAGGCCATGCCGCAGAAAAACTGCGCCACGATGGAGATGACGATGAGCAGCTCCGCAGTGTGTCGGCCAAGGACCGTGAGCATCTCCTGCGCGGCCGCGGTCGAGCCGCTGGCAGCGACCGTGTTGTAGGCGTCGCTGCCAGCCGGGCCGGGCAGCGCCCAACACAGCGCCAGCAGCAGCAGGAACCCGGCGATGACGGAGATCAGGATTGACATCACGATGCCTTTCGGGCCCGAACGGGCCGCATCGTGGGTCTCCTCCGTCATGTGCGCCGACGCGTCGAAGCCGGTGATCGTGTACGCCGGAAGGGCGAAGCCCACGAGGGTGATGTAGACCCCGGAGCCGGGGAACCAGTCGAGGCCGGTGGAGTTGATGTAACCGCCGAACACCTGCGACAGCGGCTGGTGGGACGACGGTCCGAAGAACAGGACTGCCACGACGACGACCGTCCCGACGACGTGCCAGACGGCGCTGATGTCGTTGAGCCGCGCGACCAGGTTGACGCCGAACGTGTTGAGCGCCCCGTGGACGGCAAGGAGGACTCCGAAAATCAGCAGGATTTGCCAGGGCTTGGCTGCGAAGTCCGGCAGGACGGTGAGCTTCAGGAAGAACCCGATGAAAGTCGCGAGACCGAAGTCGATACTGGCGGTCACTGCGACCTGACCGAGCAGGTTGAACCAACCGGTGAACCACGACCACGCCGGCCCATGGCTCTTAGCCAGCTTCGCCGACCAGTAGTAGAGACCACCCGCGGTCGGGTAGCTCGAGCAGATCTCGGCGATGGCCAGCCCGATCAGAGTGACGAGCCCACCGACGAGCAGCCAGCCCCAGACGATCGTGCGTGGGCCGCCGGCGAGCATGCCGAGGTAGTAGGTCGTGATGCCGCCGGTGAGGATGGAGATGACGGTGAAGGACACCGCGAAGTTGGAGAACCACCCCATCCCGCGCCTGAGCTCTTGCGCGTAGCCGAGCTGGTGCAGGCGCTGTTCGTCGGTCAGGGTCTCCTGCTGGGTGGTCACGCGTTCTCCGTCTACTCGAGGTGATCGGCAAGCTGCCAGCGCAGTGTTTCCGAAGCAAGTCAGCCAGGGGTGGAGATTGTGCGTGTCTGTTTCGCCGACGTCCCGAGGGCCGGGCCGTCGTCCTTGAGCGCGACGCCCGACAGCTGCCTGCGGCGAGCCGCGTGGAGCAGCCCGGCGAGGGTCCGGGCGGCGGTGTCGAGGGCGAGCCCGTGCGGTGGCCGGATGTTGGAGACGCAGTTGCGCTCGGAGTCCCTGCGTCCCGGTCGCGGGTCCCACGTCAGGTAGGCGCCGAGGCTGTCCGGTGCGCTCAAGCCGGGCCGCTCGCCCAGCAGGACCAGGACACACCGAGCGCCGAGCCGCTGCGCGACCTCGTCCCCCAGCGCCACCCTGGCCTGCGTCGCGACAACGACCGGTGCGACGTCCCAGTCCCCCAGCAAGGGCAGCAGGACCTCCACCAGCGGTACGGCGTGCGCGTGCACCGCCCGGGCCGACAGGCCGTCGGCGAGCACGACGGCGAGGTCATAGGCGCCAGGCTCAAGCACGTTCGCGTCGCCTGCGAGCCGGCGTCCCAAGTCGGGCCGCTGGAGGTAGGTCGCCCTGTTCGCGGCTGCGCTGGCCACCACAGGTCCGTGTGAGATTTCCTGCACTGCAAGGGCTCCGAGGATGGCGGCAACGTCCAGGGCATCGTGGACGGCGTCCCTCGCGAGGGCGTGGTCAGCGGCGAGCTCGAGCACCCGACTCGTCGGCAACGCGTCACCGGACCGGCCGAGCCCCACCCTCGCCCGGGTCGCGGAGCGCAGGCCGCTCCACGGGTCCGAGCCGGCGGCAGGGTCGTTCACGGCCGAGCCGGCTCGAGCAGCCCTGCCAGCGCCGTGCGGTGCGGCGCGAGGTCAGGCACCCGGCCCTGCCCGTCGAGCAGCCCGACGGACAGCAGCCATTGCTCGAACTCTGGCGCGGGCCGCAGCCCGAGCACCCGCCGGGCGTAGAGCGCGTCGTGAAAGCTCAGCGACTGGTAGCCGAGCATGACGTCGTCGCCGCCGGGCACGGTGATGACGAACGAACAGCCGGCAACCCCCAGCAGGGTCAGCAGGTCGTCGAGGTCGTCCTGGTCTGCCTCGGCGTGGTTGGTGTAGCAGACGTCCACGCCCATGGGCAGCCCGAGTAGCTTTCCGCAAAAGTGGTCCTCGAGGCCGGCACGCACGATCTGCTTGCCGTCGTACAGGTACTCGGGGCCGATGAAGCCGACGACGGTGTTGACCAGCAGCGGTGAGAACTCCCGGGCGACCGCGTAGGCCCGGCACTCGAGCGTCTGCTGGTCGACGCCAAAGTGCGCCTCGGCGGACAGGGCGCTTCCCTGACCGGTCTCGAAGTACATGACGTGGTTTCCGACGGTCCCGCGGTCCAGCACGAGGGCCCCCTCCCGGGCCTGAGCGAGCTGTTCGAGGGTGACGCCGAAGCCACGGTTGGCCTCCTGCGTCCCGGCGACGGACTGGAAGACGAGGTCGACCGGGGCACCCTGCTCGAGCAACTCCAGGGTCGTGGTGACGTGCGCGAGCACACAGGTCTGCATCGGGATGGCGTAGCGCTCGCGGACCTCCTCCAACAGCACGAGCAGGTCACGCACGGCACGGGGGCTGTCGCTGGCCGGGTTGATGCCGACGACCGCATCACCGCAGCCGAGGAGCAACCCGTCCACGACGGAGGCAAGCACCTCCCGCGGGTCGTCGGTCGGAGAGTTGGGCTGCAGCCTGGTCGCAAGCCGACCGGGGAGTCCGATTGTCGTCCGGAAGGCGGTGACCACCTCGCACCGGCGGGCCACCACGATGAGGTCCTGGTTGCGCATCAGCTTCGACACCGCGCTCACCATCTCCGGGGTCAGTCCCGCGGCGACGGCGGCCAGCGCTGCGGCGTCCGCCTCGTCGGACAGCAGCCAGTCCCGCAGGTCCCCAACCGACATCGCAGCCAGCGGCGTGAACGCCTCGGCGTCGTGCCGGTCGACGACCAGCCGGGTGACATCGTCGTTCTCGTACGGGATCACGAGCTCCGCGAGGAACGCCGACAGCGGTACGTCGGACAGTGCCCGCCGGGCCGCGACCCGTTCGGTGTCCGACCTCGCGGCAACCCCGGCGAGTACGTCACCGGACTTCAGCGGCGACGCCCGGGCGAGCAGCGTTCGCAGGTCATCGAACAGGAAGCTGTGGCCGCCGACACCAGCGCTGCGAACCGTCACCCCCACAGCACACCAGAGTGCTGTTTCGACTCGGTGTCCGACCCCCGACCAGCGCCCTCGAGGGCGGCGTCAGCCCTCCGGTGGTAGGAGGCCCAGATGCCCGTCCGTAAGATCTTCTGCACTGCCCGAGACTCAAGGCTGGTCAGGGCGTGGGCAGCCTGAGACCAACGGCCCGCTCGATCCGTTCGACGGGACCGCCAGGTGTGACAGATCAAAGAGGGTCAGGTCGACCTCTCTAAGAGGCGCGCTACTTAAGGAGCGCCCGGGCCATCACGATGCGCTGGATCTGGTTGGTGCCCTCGTAGATCTGGGTGATCTTCGCGTCGCGCATCATCCGCTCCACCGGGAAGTCGCGCGTGTAGCCGTAGCCACCAAAGAGCTGGACGGCGTCAGTGGTCACGGACATCGCGGTGTCGGAGGCGAAGCACTTCGAGGCGCTCGACAGGAACGTCAGATCCTTGTCACCGCGTTCTGCGGAGGCGTTGGCTGCGTAGACCAGGTGACGGGCGGCTTCGACCTTCATGCCCATGTCGGCCAGCATGAACTGCACTCCCTGGAACTCCGCGACGGCCTTGCCGAACTGCTTGCGCTCCTTGACGTAGGCAATCGCGGCATCAAGGGCGCCCTGCGCGATGCCGACGGCCTGCGCGCCGATCATCGAGCGGGTGTGGTCGAGGGTCTTGAGCGCGGTGATGAAACCCTCGCCCTCCTCACCGATGATCCGGTCAGCCGGGATCCGACAGTCCTCCAGGTAGATCTCACAAGTGGGGCTGCCCTTGATGCCAAGCTTGCGTTCCTTGGTACCGACGCTAAAACCCGGGTCGTCGGCGTGCACGACGAAGGCGCTGATGCCCTTGGCGCCCTTGGACGGGTCGGTGCTCGCCATGACCGCGAAGTGGGTGTTGACGCTGGCCCCGGTGATCCAGCACTTGGTGCCGTTCAGGACCCAGCTGTCGCCGTCGCGCACGGCGCGGGTGCGTATCGCCGCAGCGTCCGAGCCGGCTTCACGCTCGGACGCTGCGTAGGAGAACGTCGCCTCGCCGGCCGCGACCTGCGGGAGGTAGGTCTTTTTCAACTCGTCCGACCCGCTCAGGATCAGACCCATGGTGCCCAGCTTGTTGCCCGCGACGATCAGGGAGCTCGAGGCACAGGCTCGGGCGATCTCCTCGACCACGATGCTGTGCGCGATCCGGTCGGCGCCCGCTCCGCCGTACTCCTCCGGGACGTGAATCGCGAGCAGGTCCGCCTTCTTCAGGGCCTCGTGGACGTCCCACGGGTACTCCGCCGTCTCGTCGATCTCCGCGGCCCGCGGTGCGATCTTGTCGTCAACGAGCTCGCGGACTGCCTGGCGGAGAAGCTGGTGCTCCTCGGTGAGACCGTAGAGGGAGTAGGAGGAGTCGGCTGTGCCCATACGCGCCATCTTAGGGAAAAGCCGGCAGATCGGCCCCCGCTAGCCTTGTGGGATGACAGAGCGCCCCCGTCTGACCGTGATCGGCACCGGCTACCTCGGTGCGACCCACGCCGTGTGCATGGCCGAGCTCGGCTACGACGTGCTCGGCCTCGACGTCGATCAGTCCAAGGTCGACTCCCTGCAGTCCGGCAAGGTGCCGTTCTTCGAGCCCGGTCTGCCCGAGCTGCTGCAGAAGAACCTCGAGACCGGCCGGTTGCGCTTCACGACGTCCTACGAGGAGGTCGGGACGTTCGGTGACGTCCACTTCCTGTGCGTCGGCACACCGCAGAAGAAGGGCGAGTACGCCGCGGACATGACCTACGTCGACGCGGCGTTCCGGTCGCTCGTGCCGCACCTGCGCGACGGCGCGCTGGTTGTGGGCAAGTCCACCGTCCCAGCCGGTACGGCGGAGCGGCTGGCCCAGGAGCTGGCCGTGACGGCGACCGCGAGCGCCGTGGAGCTCGCGTGGAACCCGGAGTTCCTGCGCGAGGGGTTCGCGATCGAGGACACCCTGACGCCGGACCGCATGGTGTTCGGGGTCCGGTCCGAGCAGGCCGAGGGCAAGCTCCGGGCGGCGTTCGCGCCGGTCATCGACCTGCCGACACCGGTGGTCGTGACCGACTTCGCCACCGCACAGCTGGTCAAGGTCGCGGCCAACGCGTTCCTGGCCACGAAGATCTCGTTCATCAACGCGATGGCCGAGGTGTGCGAGGCGACCGGTGGGGACGTCAAAAAGCTGTCCGAGGCGCTGAGCCACGACACCCGGATCGGAGGGCGGTTCCTGCACGCCGGCCTCGGCTTCGGTGGCGGCTGCCTGCCCAAGGACATCCGGGCCTTCATGGCTCGCGCCGGCGAGCTCGGCGTCGACCAGGCGCTGTCGTTTCTGAAGGAGGTCGACGCGATCAACCTGCGCCGTCGCGCCCGGATGGTCGACCTGGCCCGCGAGTCCCTCGGCGGGTCGTTCGCCGGCACCCGCGTCGCGATCCTGGGCGCCGCCTTCAAGCCCAACAGCGACGACATCCGCGACTCACCCGCCCTCGACGTCGCCGCCTCGATCCAGCAGCAGGGTGCGGCGGTGGCGCTCTACGACCCGGCCGCCATGGAAAACGCCGCGCGGATCCACCCCGAGATCGGCTACCGCACGTCTGCTGTCGAGGCCGCCCGCGGCGCCGACATCGTGCTGCACCTGACCGAGTGGAAGGAGTTCCGCACGATGGATCCCTCCACGCTGTCCGAGGTGGTCGCCCACAAGCGCATCGTCGACGGCCGCAACGCCCTGGACCCGGTGCTCTGGCGCGAGGCCGGCTGGACCTACCGCGCCCTCGGCCGCCCCTGACACGCCCGCGTAGGTAGCGCTACTCACGCGCAGCGGGGTCTACCAGGGCACTGTTCGCGCCATGAGTACCTCTGATCACGACAGCGGCGCGCCGCACTGCCCC
>JAYTHM010000613.1:0-8699 GCA_043732645.1 Frankiales bacterium | reverse complement strand
GAACGAGACGTCCGCATGGTCAAACTCCAGCAGAAGATCAGCGGCCTCTGGCGCTCCAAGAACGGCGCCAGAGCCTTCCTCGACGTCCGGTCCTACCTTGGCACGGCCCCCAAACACGGCCAGAGCGCAATGACCGTTCTCCGCGACCTGTTCACCGGTCAACCCTGGATCCCCACCGTTGGCGCCAGTCCATAGCCCGCGGGACCTGAACAGTTACAGCGGGAGGCTCTCGGTCGCGGTTCGCTGGCTCCTCTCGCTATGCCCGATATGGGTGTGGCGGGGGGGCGTGCGCCACTCGTGCTGACCTCTTGCCCCTCGCCGCCCGTCAGGCAGCCGTGAGGCGATGACGGGAACAGCCGGTGGCCAACAGGATGATGCGCGCCGTGACGCTTCCCTGCGTGACCTGACCCGCTAAGGGGCCTGCCGGGCCGAGGGCGCGAGGAGCCGTTCCGGTTCTGCCGCCGGGTCTCGCTGGGCTGGCTCGCTGAGCCTGGCGTTCACAATTCCCGCTACCAGCGGACCGGCCGGCTCATCTTGCTCGCGAGCAGCTCCGCGACCGGCGCAGCCGACAACTATCCGGGTCTTCCGGCATGGATGTGGGTCCGATCAGGGATCGGGGACTCGGATTCGTTCGGGGGGTAGGACGTGTTCAATGGGTCTGAGGATGATCAGGATGAGGGCGAGTGCGGCGTTGGCGGAGTGGAAGCCGTAGGCCCGGTTGATGATCAGCCCGATGCGGCGGTTCAGGCCCTCGTGCCGGGCGTTGTTCACGCCGAGGCGAACCGCTGCGAGGATCTCGGAGCGGCGTTTACGGATTGTCTGGGCTACCGTGACGAAGGGCTTCAGGCCGCTGCGGGAGGCTTTGGAGCAGAACCTGTCCAACAGCATCTTGACCTCGGCTTCGGTCAGGTCCCCGGAGAACACCTCGCGCAGCGCCTCCTTGAGGGAATAGGCCCGCCACAGTTCACCTCCGCGGCGTTTGAGCTTGCGTAGCGTCGCGGCCTGGTCATCGTTGAGGTCGGTCGGGTTCTTCAGCAGCACCCAGCGCGCTCCTTTGAACCGGCGAGCTACGTCCGGGTCGGGGAGTTTGCGTAGTTCCTGCCAGACCTGCCGGCGGACCTGCTCCAACGCCTTGGTCGCGAGTTGCACGACATGGAAGGGGTCGTAGCAAAAGATCGCGTTAGGGAAGTGCCCGGGCTTGCTGGCCGACTTGATGAAGGCCGCCCCCATGTCCATGCTGACCGCCTGGAGCTGCGCGGAGCGGTCCGTCCCGAGTTCGGTGAAGAAGCGGTCCAGCGTGGCGGTGTCCTTACCTTCATGGCCCCACACGAACTTGCCGGTCGCGTGATTGGAAACCAGCGTGAGGTAGGAGTGACCCTGGCGCCTGCTCACCTCATCGACCCCGATGCAAAACAGCCCGTCTAGCCGCTTGGGGTCCAGACCGTCAGCCATGACGCGTTCGATGATGCGCCCCACGGTGTCCCAGTCGACCCGGACCAGCCGACGCAGCGCGCTCTTGTCCATGCTGGTTGCCAGCCAGCCACCAGGTCCTCGAAGTCGCGGGTGAACCGCGACCCGGCCCGAGCGAACGGGACGGCCTCAGTCCGCACCCCGTGGGTCGGGCAGGTCAGCCGGCGCAGCACCGACCGCACCTCCAACCGCCAATGCCCCAAGTCCAGGTGCCGCCACACCGACGCGACCGACCGCGAGTCATACCGCGCCCTGGTGCTGAACGAGCACTCCGGGCACTGCAGCTTCTTGGCCCCAAGCTTCACCGTAACGACAACCTTGGCCGTCTCAAACGCCACGTCGGTGACGATCACCCCAGCCAGGTCCAAGAGGCGCTTGAATGCAGTTGTGACACGCACGGGACCGGGACTCCTGGGATCGTTTGGCTTCGCAACCACGACCCTAGGCACCACCCGTGCGTGGCACCCCAAATCAGGCTCCTGACGCCCGAGACCGAACGCGTTCAAGTAGCCCAGCCGAACGGATACACATCCCAACCCACGCTGCGAGCGTGAAACCCCTGTGCGGCCTGGAGAATCCGGCCCCGAACCAGAATCGGACTCACATCTATGCCGGAAGACCCGATTTTCTGGCGTCCGTCTAGCGACCTCCGAGCGGTTGAGAAGTGCCGCTAGCCAAGATCACATAGAGGTCGACAAGGGCTAGCCACACGGCGGCGCTGTGCCCACAGTCGTCAGCACTTGCCACCCCCACACTCGACGCGACAGCCCTCCCTCCAGGGGCGCCTGACCGGGTGGACCCAACCAGCTCCGGCCCCGTTGTGGGGTTTTCCCGGTTCGCTATCCCAGCCACGAGACGCGCGTTAGCGCTCCGACCGTGCTTGGGAAGTTGCGGCCTGCGCGCGAAGCACCAAACGGGCACGGGCGGCGGGACTGACGGCTTCGACCGCTCCTTGCCGATCAAACGTGAAGAGGGCCATCCCCACCTGGCTAGCCCAGTCCGCGGCCTGCTGGGTATAGCCCGAAAGCGAGAAGAAGTTGGCGGCCGTCCCCCGGTGAGCGGCGATTCCGGCTAGACGTTGGACAGCAGGCCGCCCTACTGGACCTGCTTCGGCCTTCACCTGGGCAACCAGCCCGGAAGCCTCGATGTCAATGCCCGCATCGGCACCTGGGGCGGTGAGGGTGACTCTCGCTTCACCCAGCCAACGCAGCCAAGCTGCCATGGCGCTCTCCGCCTCTTGCGGGGTCGAAATCGAAAAGGTCGGTGGTAACAGGTCGATGGCCGTCGCAGGGAAACAGTCGTATGTTTCCATAGCAGCCAAGAAGGCCTCGGTGAGATTTCCTACCGAGATAATTGGGTCACTGCTGTCAATGTCAGTCGCTGAGCGAAAGCCATTAGTGATGAAGGCCCCTAGGTCAAGCTTTACTGGCTCATCACGGAATGTGGCTCTGAGCGACAAAGACCATGCTGACTGTCTGCAATCCAGGAGCATGCAGGCGTCACCAAGCGAGGACAAACGTCCCCCTAGTTCGTTTCCATGGTTTCGCCGTAGCCCAGCTACCGAAGTCTCGATGCCCTGAGCCAGAAGAAGATCTGCCATCGCGGTAAAGATGTCAGGCTGGTGTCGTGCCCACCGCCAGGGGCTCGGCAGCGCTTCTCCGAATGTTGCACCCAGAATGAGCATCGCTGCTCTCGCAAGTATTTGGTCTGGCGTATTTCCAGGCCAATCCTGCGATAAACCAGGCAGTTCTTGTGAGGCGTTTGTTAGATCAGGTGGGTCCCCCGCGCCGCTTCGAATCGTCCAGAAACGCAATTCGGGGAGAGAGAGAATCAGCCAAAGCTCCGGGTCCTCGCTATATAGCTTCTGGTTACAGTCAAACGTTAGCCAGCGCCCCTCAACGAACGCACGGCCAGGGAAGCGAGCGACCAAACCGGTTGCGGATACCTCAATTGTGGGTTTCGCTAAACCTAAGCGCTCACAGAACCGGTGAATCTCGGCTCCCACGGTTGCCGTGGCCGCATCACGAGCGCCAAGCCAGGTCTCCCAAGCCCGTTGCTCTCTATAACTCTGACCCAGCGCTTGACTTGTCTCAATAGCTAGAAGCTCATCCGCGACCTTGCTCTGCGTTGCTAGGTCAAGCTCGGTCCGTCCCAGGAGGGCCTTCTGAGTCGCTACGTCGTAACCACCCGGCCCGAGGTTGAGATGACCGGAGCACAATGCCGTGTCCCGAATACTCAGTAGGAGCAGCTGCATGACAGCGGGGCTGTAGCCGCTACCTTCCGCGATCTGCTGCAGCCACCAGTCGTCGGCTGGCATGGGAAGTCCGGGATGGTACCCACCGAAGCCCATCTTGCTGGCAGAGCGCTTGGCGATCTCCATAGCCTGCTGTGCCGTGTACGGCACGAGTTGGGCCTTGACCGTGAACTGGTCCAGGAGCTCCGCCGGCAGCTTCTGGGCTTCGGTCGTGGTGGCGATGACGGTCACTTTGGCGACCTGCTCAGCACCGTGTGCCGTCATCAGTACACCGTACTGGAGTAGGTGCAGCAACCACTCGGCGTTCTTCTTGCCGTTGGCCACCAGTCGGTGGATCTCGTCAATACACAGCACGTCGTTGTCCTGCATGGAATGTAGGGCTGCCCTGGCGTCCTGCTCGGTGCCGGTGTCAGACAGTTCGACGTAGCCCACGCTGCCCAGGCTGGCAGCACACAGCTTGGCGAGGCTGGTCTTGCCGATCCCAGGAGTCCCGCTTGCCAGCAAGGTGTGGTCCATGCGCTGCTGGCGGATCCGCGCGGAGTTGATGGCCGTTATCAACTGCTGCTTGGCCAGGTCCTGACCGACGAAGTCATGGAAGGCACGAGGGTAGGGACCGTCACCGAAGATGTCATCGCCACGGCGTGGCTCAACCTTGACCGAAGTGCCCAGATCTGTGGGCGAAAGCAGGTCTTGCGCTGAACTAGGCGGGGCTGTGGCCGCTGGACTGACGGGTACAACGACCTCAGCTTTGCTCAGTGTCAGCTCGGGGAGCAAAACGTGCGCCTGTGCGAGATTTGAAGGTTGTCGACGCCTGAAGCCAAGGCCCCAGCTGTTCCTGCCGCGAGGTGTCAAGGCTCCCCGTTTCCCGTTGAGGTGACGACAACCACCATTCGCGCCCATGTTTTCGGCCCTGGGGGTTGGCTTAGACGAAGCAGACTGCAGGTGTCGCAACCGGCTTGGGGGAAGCTGACGGTGGCGCTTTGAAGGTATCGGGGCTGTCAACGCTTGTTCCCGTCCCATCCACGGGCTCCGGGAGGCTCATCGCGGAAGGCAAGCCGCCGTATGCGCGTGGGGCGCACCAACAGGACGGCCCACTAACAGGGAGGGGATCGTCGGTCCGGGGTAGCCACGCGACCTACTTCCTTGATCCGGCTACGCGGCTC
The DNA here is from genome assembly GCA_043732645.1 of Frankiales bacterium. Taxonomy (GTDB): domain Bacteria; phylum Actinomycetota; class Actinomycetes; order Mycobacteriales; family SCTD01; genus RYN-111. The sequence continues at coordinate 3,812 of JAYTHM010000613.1, read as the reverse complement.
TTAGCAGCCACCAAGAAGTGATGCTCCATGATCATCTAGGGTCGCTCAGGCGGTAGAACGACGCACGCCCAGCTGCCCCCCGTGGAGCGATAGTCACAGCCTGACCATCGCCAGGAGCGCAACTCGCGGCAGAAGCGGACGTTGCCGGCTTCCCCTCGCACTCCGCCCCGAGGGGTACAACAGCCGCGAGATGACCGTGAGGAGGCGTTCTCCACGGTGACGGCAACCCACGACGTTCCGGGCTTGAGCGTCCTGGAGCAGAACGCCCTCGGCGCGGCAGCTCCACTCCTTGCGCGGGAGGGGGCCGACCTGGAGCAGGCACTGCACGTCCGACGACCGCGGCGGCCATCTCACGCTGGGGCAACGACCCCGATGCCGTTGAGGCGTGCAGCATGCTGGAGTCGTTCGTCGTAGGCAACAAGTGCCTCGAGGTCGTCGCCAAGCTCGAGCGCTGCGGCGAGGTGAATAGCGTCCAAGGATCGAAGTTCGTCCGGGTCGAGTCTGCCGGCTGCGGCGAACATGCTCGCCGGAACGGTCAACAGGATGAGCCCGTCAAGCAGGGCGTGTGCCTCCAGGATGCGGTCGGGTGCCACGCGACGAACAGCCCGGGTCAGTTCGGTGCGGGTCAGGTCGCACGACACGAGCGTCTTGTTCTCCTCGGAGAGCCAGGCTCGCAGGGCAGTCGTCTCAGGCTCCGCCACCACCAGTTTCGCCAGCGCCGAGGTGTCCAGGTAGAAGGCCACGATCAGTAGCGCTGCTCGTCGCGGCCCGCAGCGACGGAGGCGCTCACGCTCGGTCCGGACGAAGGCGCAGGCAGATCGACCAGTGCACGTCGAGCTGGGCGAGCACGACCCGACGCGATCAGCCGCTGGAGTTGCGAGGCGCCCAGCGGGATCAGTTGTGCCACGGGCCGCCCTCGATCGGTGATCGTCACCTCTTCCCCCGAGGCTGCGCGGGCCACGACCGCCGACGCGTTCTGCTTGAGAGCCCGAACGCCAACCTCAGTCATGTGCTACACCGTAGAACTTCGACATCCGGGCGGCAATACCGGCGGACCGACCCGACAGCGGCATAGGACGTCGCTCCGGGTCAACCTCAGGCGACGCTCCATGAAGGCGATTGTGAAAGGTGCAGGCTGCCGACGGTTGAGCGAGCCCCCATTGGGGCCCATGCTGGCTGCGACGGGGAGTTGAGGCACGCTTGGCCGTGATGAGGTACGACCGGGTCGTCAGTGACGACGAGTTCCGGCAGCGCGTCCGCGGCCATACGCCGTCCAGCCTGCTCCCACTCGTCGCCGCCGCAGGAGCCAGGTGGGACGGCCGCATGACCGAGATGCTCACCTGGCCGGGCACTCGGCGCGGCGAGGTGCAGAAGTACATGCCGTGGGCTCTCGCGGAAGTTGCCCGCACCAGTCTCGTCTTCGGCACAGAGGACCACCGAAAGCGGGCGACGGACGACGACCTCCTGGACATGCTGTGCGCGTTCTCCGCGCTGGCCGACCCTCAGTTCCACCGCGGTGACCCTGACGCTGCCGCGAACTTCTATCTGCGGATCAGCTCGGAGCAGCTGGTGTACCAGCAGTCAGTGATGAACGAGTTCGCCCGATCGCTCGCCATGTTCGAGCAGAAGGTGGTCACGAAGCCTCTCAGCAACATGGTCCCCGGCTGGGCAAGGCAGCTGTTCGGCTGCGAACTACGCGACTACGTCGGAGTCGCGTTTCTCCTGCTCGTCGCTGCGAAGAAGAACGAGGGTTGGTTCGCCCTGTCCTGGCTTGACCGGCCAGAGTTTCGCAGCGGCAGCGGGTCGATCTCGTTTGAGGTCATCCGCACGGCTGTGGAGAACAACTTCACTGCCGACACGTTCGAGATCAGGGCGTTGCAGGCGGCTGCGCCCGTGGTGCGCGGAGAGATGCGCCGGTTCGGCTTCAACCCGCTGTTGTCAAGACCGGTCATCACCGGGGTCGCGCCGGACGTCTCCCTCATCCCTGTGCCTCATCTCCTCGTCTGCAAGGCGAGCCCGCTGGGCGTGTACTTCGCCGGTGCAGCGGTGGGACGTCGCATTCTCACAGGACGTTGGAACCTTCCTTGAGGCGTACGTCGGACGCCAGCTCGAACTGAGCGGAGGGCAGGTTGCTCCCGCCGCGAAGTACATCTGGTCCGGCGCTGAGGCCGAGACCGTTGACTGCACTGTCGTCTTCGACGACGTCGCGTTGCTTGTGGAGGTCAAGTCCGTCTGTTCGACGCACGGGCGACCCGTTGCAGGCGGGTCCGGCAATCGCACGCCGAAACAGCACCGTCAGCGGCAGAAGCGTGCGTTCTCGCAATCTCGCCAGGGTGGCTCGTCGATGGGCCGGGAGGCTGTGAGCAGGTCATGGGGCGCCCCCGGTTCGGTGCGGCGCGCGCGGTGCGCTTCGAGACCGATCGGTAGGACGGATAGGGCCTGTGAGAGGTAGCTGAGTGAGACTTTGAGCCTGGTGACGGTGGTGCTGACGGCGAGCAGGCTTGTGGGGATGTCGGGGTAGGTGGACAGGGCTATCCAGGCCAGGAGGTTTTCGGGATAGTCCAGGCCCGCTCCGGCGGGCAGTTACTGCGGTGTTCCGCCCCGATTCTGCCGTCCTCGATGCATCGTTTGCATCCGCGGAGCAAGGCGCCCCTTTAGCCGGTGCGGTGTCGGGCGTAGTGCCGGGCAGCGCGAGCTCGGTTGCCGCAGGCGAGGCTGCACCATGCTCGGCGGGGATGGTCCTGTAGGTAATACAGGACGCAGCCGGGCGCTAAGCAGGCCCGCAGCGGCGCGGCCGGGGTGGTGAGTAGCTCCGCCGCCTCGACGGCAATGATGGCGAGCGCGCTTTGCGTGCTGGCAACTTCTGCCGGCGGAGCGTAGGACAGAGCCTCGCCTGCTAGGTGTAAACGCGGTCGGGGCGCCTGCCGCAGGGCATCGTTGACGGTCATCAGGGCCTGCTCGGTTGTCAGACCGGTAGCGGCTCCGGGGCGCCCATCGGCAGTAGCGACGGCGGCGAGCCGGCGCAGCGCGTCCCGCAGCGACACCGCCCGCGTCAGGTCCGCCGTGCGCGTCGCGGCGACTGGCAGCCCGACGTCGGACAGCCAAGCGCGCAAGGCATCGACCGAGCTCAGCTCCTCGTGCACGCCGACGCGGTCGGCCCAGATCGTGTTCATCAGTCTGACCGGCCGCGGCTCGCCCGGCAGGACCCACGTCGTCATGTTCTAACGATAGCAAGCCTTGACAACGTTAGAGACGTGCAGCAAGGTTTCTAACGGCACAACTATCCGCTGAACGTGAGACACCAGGCGTCCCCTATGAACACACTGCCTCTCATCGACCCTGCCACCGAGCCTGCCAAGACCGCAGCCATGCTCGCCTCGGTACAACGCTCGCTGGGTGTCACCCCCAACATGACCAAGGCCATGGCCAACAGCCCCGCGCTGCTCAAGGGCTACCGCGACTTTTCTGCTGCCCTCGCCGGAGGCCGACTCGGGGCGGCGGTTCGAGAGCAGGTCGCACTCGCCGTCGCGCAGGGCAACGCCTGCGACTACTGCCTGTCGGCCCACAGCTACCTCGCCGAGCACGTCGCCCACCTGGACACCGACACCATCGCGGCGGCCCGCAAGGCTGACGCGCCCGACCGGCACACCGCGGCTGTGATCCGCCTCGCCGCGAAGGTCAACGACACCCGGAGAGCGATCGGCTCCGGCTCGTTGGATGCCGCACGCACCGCAGGGGTGACCGACGAGCAGATCGCCGAGACGATCGGGCTGGTCGCTCTGAACGTTCTGACCAACTACTTCAACAAGGCA
>JAYTHM010000612.1:0-2594 GCA_043732645.1 Frankiales bacterium | reverse complement strand
CTGCGGTCGGGGCAGCGCTGATGAGCAGGGTGACGACCAGGACGAACGAGGTGATCCAGGCCCCCAGACGGGGACCACGTGGGTCGATCATTGCTGTGTGCTCCAAGGAGTGGACGCCGTGCGACGGCGTGACTACGGGCTTCCACGGACGCTGAGGTAGACAGCGTCCGGGCTGATCGGGCGGCCTGCGAGCCAGGCTGGATCAGTCAGGTCAGGCGGAAGGCCGACACAGGCAGCTCTGGGCACGGCAGAGGTCGATCGACCTTCTCTTGACCAACACCAGCTCCACGGTCACGAGGATACTGCCTCGCCCAGTGCGGACAGAACCTCCGCCTTCCTGGGCTGGCCCGACGCGCGCAGGACCTCACACCCTTGAGCGTCCAGCACGAGCGTCGTGGGCGTCTTGAGGATGCTCAGCCGCCTCACCAGGTCGAGGTTGCTCTCGGCGTCGACCTCGACGTGCGCGACACCCGGCGTCACCTCTGCCACCTCACCCAGCACGCGCCTGGTCGCCCGGCACGGGGCGCAGAAGGCGCTGCTGAACTGCAGCAGGGTGGCCCGCTCGCCGGCCTGGTTGCCGGTCGCCTCGATCAACGGCCGCAGGTCCTCGCGTGCGTCAGTGCCGCTCGCGGCTGCGTTGTCGACCAGGCCCCCTGCGGCTTGGCTCTTGGCGTTCTTGGCGTTCTTTGCCACTGCCTTGGTCTGGCGAAGTCGACCGTCGGTCCGGCGGTACCGGCCGGCCAGCGCAGCGGTGACGGCGAGGACAGCCAGGAGCACATAGACGCCGGTCACGCTGGTTGCCAACCTCAGCGTCGCCCGTTCCCTTCCCCGGGAATCTCGTCAGCAGTACCTGGCGGCAAGGGCGATCGCGTCACGGACCCGTGGGCACAGGTGCTGTCCTTCGTCGTGGCCGCAGGTCCTCCACAGGGCTACCCGAACAGTTCCTACCGCCCCGCCTGCCCCAGTTCCGCGCACGCCGTGCCCGCGGCACCCCAAGGCTCTAGGCAATTGGCGCGCCCAGCGCATGAGTGCCCGCAACAACGCCCCTTGCGCGACTCTCGGCGCAGCTACCCCAGCCGGGAAGCGTTGCCAGGTCGGGCGCCTCGTCAGCCGTAGGGGGAAAGGACCGTCGGACCGGACCGGGCGTCGACGACGAGGCCGGCGGCCGTGACGTGCACCCCGGTCAAAGCCAGCCCGTAGGGCAGGGAACCGATCGGCACGCGCAGGTCGAGCCGCCCGGCGAGCGCGTTGTTGAGCACCGACGAGGACTGGCCTAGAACCGTCAGCTTCTGGGCAGTGATGACGACGGACCGCCCCGAAAGCCGCACAGTGGAGTCGGTGGAGACCTCCACGGACTGCCCGAGGACGGTCAGGCGGGCCGTGACGCGGACGCTGGAGCCGGAGGGGATGACGCTGACGCCGGCCAGCGAGCCGACCGACGCCACGTCGGCGTAGGTCACGACCGCGTAGGCCGTCAACGCAGCGACCGGGACTGCGGACACCGTTCCCCAGAGGGCCTTGGACAACGGCAGGTCGACTCCGCGCAGCGACACGGTGAGGGATCCCAGCCGGACGCCACCGCGACGGAACGAGCCCGTCATGAGGTCGATCCGGTTGTAGCGGCCCCCCACGGCCTGGGTGAGGAACGGCCACCCGGTGATCGAGACCGACGGTTCCGACGTCAGACCGGCCGAGGTGCGCAGCTGGCGTGCGACCTGCCTTTGCGCGAGCCGCACCCCGACCCTGTCGGCGACGACCAGGAACAGCGCCAGGACGACCAACACGGTCAGCAGTCGCCTCACCGTGCAGCGCCGAACCGACAACGAGCGGGTACGGCGAGTTGGGGGAACGGCACCGGCTCAGGCCCGCGAGAGCAGGACGACGGCGAGCAGCAGGACCGGCCCGAGCAGCACGTACGGCAGGACCACCGAGACCGGCCGCAGCGCCGCCACCCGGCGGGCATCGTCGTTGGCGGGCGTCAGCTCCGCCCCAGCAAGGTCTAGGGCGAGGTCGACTGCAGCGACGCAGGCTGCCGACGCCAGGCCGACCAAGGCAGCCCTGCCGGAGCTCAGATGGCCACCGGCCACGAGGGCGCTGACGAGGGCACCGACCCCGAGACAGAGCAGCAGGCCTGGCCAGGCGCGACTGGCACCGAGGGTCAGGGCCGGCCGGGCGACCACCGCGTCCGACAACCGCCCCGCCAGCAAGGCGGCAGCCGCCGCGGCGAGGCCACCACGGAGCGGCCACGTGCCCGCGGTGTGAAGCAGCGCGGCCGGCAGGCAGGCAGCACAGCAGACCAGCACTACCACGACGAGGGTGTCCGCGAGGGACTCGGTGACCCTGACCCGGTCACGCCGGACGAGCTGGTGGAACAAGCCCCCCACCAGGCCCAGCGCGACGACTCCGGCCAGCCCACCGACACTCCCACGGTCGACCTCCACGACGACGTCGGCAGCGATTGCCGCCGCCGTACCCAGCAGGAAGATGCCACCGGAGGCGGGAGCGTCGACGAGGGCGAGGAAGGCCAGCGCGGACAGGGCCTGCAGCACGACGACGCCGGCCAGCAGGGGAGCGTGACCGAGCACGGCGAGGCC
>JAYTHM010000611.1:0-23479 GCA_043732645.1 Frankiales bacterium | reverse complement strand
GGCCTCGCTCCGGGCCGCGGCCTGCCGGTCCCGAAACGCCCGGGCCCGCTCCGCCGCTGAGGCGTACTGCCGTACCCGGCCACCCGTCGCCGGCGCCTTACCCACAGGTGTCTCGCTCATGCACCCAACCCAGCCGCGCGAGCGAACGATCACAACAAACAAACGAACGCACGCACGCACGATCGGCGCACCAGCTCGATTCGGTCACCCACGTGGACCGCACCCCCCTGCGGGACCGGAACCGAAGGCGCCGGCGAACAGCCCACGCCCGACCCGCTGGGGAAGTCCACCGCCGTCAGCTCCGCGGACGTCGCAGGCGACCAGGTCAGAAGGGTCGACGACCCGGGCAGCTCCCGTCACCGTTACGGGAGGTGCTGCAGTGGCGCCCGGCTCGTCCCTCACCCGGCTCCACCAGGACCCACGCGGGTGCGGTCACCGCCTGAACCTGCCCCCTCCTGTCAACAGAGCCCACCGACTGGATCAGCACCGCCCGCATCGACCCCGCTTCCCGTAGCTGGTCGTACGGCGGCACGTGATCGGAGTGCTTCAGGCATACCCGATCGTCGCCACCCGCTTCAGGACGCCCTCGGGTACTGCGGTGGGGGGGATCTCGCCGAGCAAGAAGTCGCCCTCGGGCAGGGCGACGCCGTCGTCGAGCCAGTACTCGGTGGGGACGACCCCACCTGTGAGGTCGCTGCCGTGCAGCTCCACCCGAGTCGTGTGGCGCATGGCTAGCGTCCACCGGTAGTGGGTCGTGGTGTTCGCCACCGGCGAGTACACCTGTAGGGGCACCACGGTCGGGGTGGGCGCGGTCGGCGTGGGACGGTCGTCGAGCAGCACGGCGGCCAGTGGGAGCGAGGCGAAGTTGCGCAGCCAGTCGGCCACGTACATCGACGCGTTCTCCGCGTCGTCGCTGTCCAGGCCGTCGGTGTTCGCGTCGCCCGAGAAGTGGTGGGTCGTGGTCAGCCACATTCGGGGCGAGGGCACCTGCAGGACGACGGGGCGGTGCTGGGTGCGCGTGACGAGGGTGACGAGCTCGATGGCCCGCGCGGTCAGCGCGGCATCGGCGAGCAGGCTGCGGAGGGCGAATCCCCTGCGGCTCTTCGATCCCATCGCCGTGCGCAGCCCGGTATCTGTCGCCACCCGCGCGGCGTAGAGCGGGCCGAGTGACAGCAGTGCGGCGTCGGGCTCGAGCAGGTCTTGGACCTGGCGCACATGGTTGGCGAACGCCATGGGCTCGGCGGTCGGCACGTCGCGGCCCTGCAGCAGGACCGCCTGGGCGTAGTCGTCGCCGTCCAGCAGAACCGACCTTGACCGACCGGAGGGAGGGGTGGTGATCAGGGCGACGAGATCGGTGCTCACGGTGGTCTCCTCCGGGGGCTGACGATGCGGTGTCGAGCGGCCGGGCCACGGCGCACCCCACCCTGGTGGTGGGGGTGCGCCGTGGCCCGAGCTCACCTGTCGGGTCAGGATTTGTGGTTGCTGACCTCCCCGTACTTGGTCTCCAGCTCGATCACCCGAGCCTGCAGCTTTTCGATCTTGAGCACCCTGCGGTCCGGCACCATGATCAGCGGGAGGTCCCCGAGCTTGGCCTTGACGCGCTCTGGTTCGTGCCCGCTCCAGTGCGTCGCGATCAGCTCTTCGTCATCCTCCTGTCCCCACGAGCCGTAGTACAGCAGCTCCTTGGGAGGCTCGGGCTTGACGAACTCGGCGACGAACTCGGCGTACGGCTTGCCCCGGGCGAGTCGCGCCTTGCGGATGCCGGCGCGCAGCGCCTTGGTCCCCTCGATGTCGACCACGTAGGTCTCCGGGGTCCAGGAAACCCCGTACAGCTCGGTGGCGACCTGCTCGGAGATGCGGTCGAGCTGCAAGTCATCGACGACCATCTCCGGGTCGCGCTCGATGACGTCGCCGTAGCCACCCCCCGTACCCTGCGCGATCATGTAGAGCTCACCCTGCTTGGCGACGTCGAACTGCAGCCCCATGTGCGCGGACTGGTAGCTGCCGCCCGGATAGGGCTGCTCGTTCATGATCCTCTCCATCGAGAGGTCGAACTCGGCTGGGTTCTTCTTGATGATGTCGTAGATGTCGATGCCCTTGACCATGGCCAGCGGGTACACCGGGCAGCCGTAGCCACCGAACATGCCCGGCACCGAGGAGAACTTGGATCCCGAGGTCACCGTCATGAAGCCCCACGCGGGAGTGCCGCGGGAGGCCACGATCATCTCGTAGCCCATGCCGCCCCGGAACTTGCCGAAGCCCTGGTTGTCGCGCACCAGACGCTTGCTCACCAGCTGCAGGAACGGGACCTCCTCCTCCATGACCTCCTGCTCGCCGATGTCGGCCATCGCACAGAACAGTGGGGCGCAGGCGTCCTCGCCGTCGCGGAAGGCCTTGGCCCCGCCGCCCATACCGTTGAGGTCGGCGCACAGGTTGCCGACCTGCTCGCCGTTCTGGGTGGTCCCACCCCAGAGGAAGTCGTTGATCTGGTTGAACCAGGGTGCGATGACGTTGGAGTACTTTTTCGGCGCCGAGAACTGCATCTTCGCGAACAGCACCTGCAGGGCGGAGAAGCCCCGGAAGGAGGCCTGCAGCGATTGGCCCACCGGTGCGTCGTAGCCGGCGTCGGCCCAGGTGTGCTCCTCGGTGATGACCTCGATCGGCGACAGTGCCCCCGTGCTGCGGGGCAGGTCGGGCCACCAGAAGGACAGGATGGCCTGCGCCATGAAGGACTTGGTCGATGCCAACGGGGAGTTGATCGCCCGGTTGAGAATCTCCGGTCCGGTGCCGGTGAGGTCCACGATCATCCGGTCGCCCTTGATGGTGATCTTGCAGGCGAACTTGATGAGGATGTTCTCCTTCAAGGTCGAGTCCACGAACTGGTTGAACGTGACGGTGCCGTCCGGCAGTGCGCTGATGCGGCGCCGCACCTCGGTCTCCACGTCCTCCACGGTGAGCCGGAGGGAGGCCACGAACGCCTCCTGGCCGACCTCGGTCATGAGCCGGTCCACTGTGTCCATGACCCGGCGGACCGCGCCCATCTTCACCTTGATGTCGGCGAGCATGAGCTTGGGGTCACGCGTCGAGTGCTGAAGGAACGTCAGCAGGTCACGCCGGAGCAGCCCGCCCTCGACGATCTTGATGGGTGAGGCGCGCAGGCCGTCGTCGAACGGCGTCTCCGACCCCGACGGCATCCCGCCCGGCTCGCAAGCGCCGTTCTCGCCCTCGTGGATGGTGGCACCCACCCAGGCGATGATCTCGCCGCCGCGGATGACGGGGACCAACATCGACTGGTCGGTGTTGTGCACCATGCCGAAGCGGGAGTCGTTGTGGAAGAAGCCGTCTCCCGGGTTGATACCGACGCTCGGTTCGTTCTTCCAGTTCTTCATGATGTAGCGGATGGGGTGGTGCAGAACCGCCGAAAAAGCGATCACCCCCTTGTTGGACAGGTAGGTCACGTCGCCGTCGGCGGTGTAGACCGCGCAGGACAGGTCGGCCCACTTCGCCCCCGGCGCCGCGCCCATGGACTCACACATCTCGAAGGCCTCGTCCAGCGCGCCGGCGAGCCGCTTGCGGATGCGGTCCACCTCGATCGGGTTGACCCCCTTGGCGATGCACCTCTCCTCGTACGCCGAGCGCGGCATGATCTCGTGGTGGCGCATGATCGCCGGGTCGGGGCCGAGGAACAGGGTGGTCTCGTCCATGAACTGGTCGACCCACTGCTGCTCCTGTGCGGACAGCAGCTGCTTGTCCCCGCCGGCGGCGGTGTCCTGGTTGTCGGTGGTCAGGGTCATCGGAGGGCTCCTCGGTCGGTGCAGCGTGCGGGATCGGTCAGGTCGGCCATCAGTCGCTCAGCAACCAGACGCCGCCGTGCGCGTGGGGTTCCAGCCGCCAGCCGGCCTCGACGAGGTAGGTGGTGTTCTCCGTGGTGACGATGGCCGGACCGTGCACGACGTACTCGTGGCGCAGGGCGTCGGCGTCGTAGACGGGCGTGTCCACCGGTCCCTCGACGCCGGGGAAGTGGACCTGGCGGTGGGAGACCGGACTCGGCATGGTCTTGTCGTCACCGGCCTCGATCGCGTTGAACTCGACCACCTCGCCCTCCACGAACGAGGCAACGCGGATCGTGTTGACCCGGATGCCGGCCTCGGGGGCCTGCGTCCCGGCCCCGTAGCGCTCGCCGAAGATATCGGAGAACGTCTTGATCAGGTGCAGCACGTCGGCCACGCCGTTGACCCGGTTGATGTTGAACGCGACGGCGGTGGTCACCAGCTGGTTGCCGTAGCGCATGTCCATCTCCAGGCGATACCGGACGTCGCTGCGGTTGAAGCCCTGCCGCACGAGGTCCTCGGCACCCTTTTTCTCCAGCTCCTCGATGTAGGAGTTCATCTCGGCGTACTCGTTGTAGAGGCTGCGCTTGATGGCCTCGTACAGCACGACCCGGGCACTGCGCTCATGGATGTGCAGCGGCATCATGTTGCCGGCACCCAAGGCCGAGAAGACCGACGCGAAGGGCGGGAACAGGATCTTCGTTATCCCAGCGCAGGTGGCAATGCCGCAGGCGTGCAACGGCCCGTTGCCGCCGTACGCGAGCATCGTGTAGTCCTCGATCAGGCCGCCCCGCGAGCGCAGCTCCTTCTCGATACCGATGGCCATCTGCTCGTCCACGGTGCTCTTGATGACCTTGGCGACCTCGACGGCGGCCAGGTCCAGCTCGTCGCAGAGGTTTTCCTCGATGGCGAACACTGCGCGCTTCTTGTTCAGCTTGATGTGGCCGTTCGCGTAGTTGTCCGGGTCCAGATAGCCCAGGACCAGGTCAGCGTCGGTCACCGTCGGACGCAAGCCACCGCGGTCGTAGCAGGCGGGGCCGGGGTCGGATCCGGCCGACTCCGGCCCGATCTGCACTGCGTTGAAGATGCGGTTGTAAGCCGCGATCGAGCCGCCACCGGCTCCGAGGGTGTTGAGGTGGATCATCGGTGCCGCCACCATCCAGCGTCCGATGGTCGGCTGGAAGTCGTAGTGCCGGACACCTCCCTCGGGGACCAGCCCGATGTCGAAGGACGTGCCGCCCATGTCCATGGAGACCACATCACCGAGGCCGATTGCCTCGGACAGGTGCGCGGCTCCCCCGACGCCGGCAATGGGCCCGGAGTGGATGGTCTGCAAGGCGTCGGTGGAGTTGGGCTGAGCCATTCCACCGGAGTTGTGGATCACGAGCATGGGCTTGGTGTAGCCCGAGTCGCGCAGGTTGTTGGACAGCTGGGTGAGCGCCTGGAACATCGTCTCGTGCAGGAAGGCGTCCACAATCGTCGCCATCGCCCGGACGTACTCGCCCTTGCGGCCGGAGACCTTGCTGCTCAGCAGGACCGGGATCGAGCCCAGCTCGTGGGTGGGGTACTCGTCCAGGATGATCTCCAGGATCTTGTCCTCGTGGACCGAGTTCTCAGTCGCGTTGACCAAGGCCACCACGATGGCTTCGGCGCCGCGGTCGACCAAGGCCCGGACCTGGGTGCGGACGTCGTCGTACATCAGCGGCACCAGGACCTCGCCGGTGGAGTCGATCCGCTCCTTGACCGAGCGAATGAGCTGGCGGGGCACCAGCGGCTCCGGTCGCTGCGCGTCGGGCATGTCGCCCTGCTTGACGCCGTCCAGCCCTTCGCCGTAGCCCCGACCGCGGGACAGCGGGATGGTGTCTTCGAAGCCGTGGGTGACCAGTGCGGCCACCCGTGGTCCCTTACCCTCGATGAGAGCGTTGGTGCCCAGGGTGGTGGCGTAGCGAACCGAGTCCACCTCGCGCAGCGCGGTCTCCCGGCTGACCCCGGCGCGCTCGCAGGCGCGGTCCAGCGCCTCGTTGAACCCCAGCGCCAGGTTGTGGTGAGTCGTGAGCGCCTTGGACTCGATGTACTGGCCGTCCCAGACGAAGAAGCAGTCGCTGAACGTGCCACCGATGTCGACGGAGATACGCTTCATGATCGGCTCCCGTTGTGGCTGTGGCCGTTCTGGCCTTGCGCCCCGGTCGGCTCGAACCGGGCGCTGAGGTCGGTCTCGGCGTTCGCGCCGGGCCCGTAGTTGACGAGCGTCTCGGCGTTCTCGCCGTAGGCCGCCCACTTCTCCTTGAGGGAGTCGATGTCCCAGATCATGTCGATGGTCGGGGGATGTCCCGGGGGCAGGTACTCCGCCTCGATCTGGGTCGCGCAGCCAGGGCAGTAGTACTCCAGGATCCGGCAGAACACCGGGTCCGGGGAGAAGGTGAACTCGTACTTGGCGGGGTCCAAGATGGGTGGGTGGATCTCCCGGGGGTCGCGGTCGTAGACCAGCGTCCCCTCCTTGTAGTTGCCTCGAGCATCACCGAAGTCTTGGCCGCACACGCGGCACAGCCATCGTTCGGAATCCAGGTCGATGAACAGGTACTCAGTCATCGGGACGCGCATGTCGTGCTGCCTTTCGCCAGGGGGTCTTGCCGGGGGTGACGTCGTGGGCCGTGCGCTACTTCGTGTCGACCAGCTGCAGGTCACCGGCCCCGGAGACGTCAAGATCCCAGCCCGCCGGGACCCGGGCCGTGAAGTACGGCCCCTCGACGAGAGCCGGCCCCGAGGCGTGCGCACCGGGCTGCTGTTCCCCGAGCCGGAAGACCGGGATCTCCTCCACCTGCTGCTCCGAGGAACGCACCATGCGTGTCCCGGCCGCGACGGCCTCACTCCGCTGGTTGGGCGAACCGCCCTGGATCGTCGGGTGCGGCAGGACGAACGTCGCCGTAAGGGACAGCAGCTCCTGCCCGGCCTCGGTGACGGTGTCCCAGCTGAGCTCGCAGTCGGCCAGGGCATGTCCCTCCTGGAACATGTCCCGTGAGGCGTTGGTCTGCATGTCCTGGCGGACCTTGTCCAGCTCGGCCGGGCTCAGGCCGGTCACGTCGGTCTCGTAGGTCTGGGCGATGTCGGAGAAGCTGATGCCAAACGCCGAGAACACCGCGGCCAGCCGGGGCACCAGAACGCGACGCACACCAGCCAGTCGCGCGGCGCTGCAGGCGTTCATCGGACCACCACCGCCGAACGCGGCCACCGTGGTGTCCGGGCCGGTCACCAGGTCGCTGAAGGTGTTCGACAGCGCCTGGCAGTAGGCCGCCTCCATCGCCAGCAGAGCCTGCTCCAGGCTGACACCGAGGGGCTCAGCGATGGACGTGGTGATGACCGCCCGGGAGCGCTCGGCGTCCAACGTCATCTCGCCGTTGAGGTAGGTCGCCGGGTCGAGGACGCCGAGCAGCAGGTTGACGTCGGTGATGGTGGCCGACGTGCCGCCGAAACCGAAGCAGGCGGGCCCGGGGGTGGCTCCAACGCTGTCCGGTCCGATCGTGATCTGCCCGTCCCGCACCGTGATGACCGAGCTGCCGCCCACGCCGGTAGACCGGACGTTGCTCATCTCGTAGGAGATGCCCACGCCGGCGATCGAGCCGCGCCGGTTGCTGGCGATCCGGGACGAGTCGACCGCACCAACGTCGGTTGTCGTGCCGCCCACGTCGATCATCAACACGTGCTCGAGGCCGTACGCCGCCGCCAACGCGCGGGTTCCCTCGAGGCCCCCACGCGGGCCGGAGGAGTAGGTCTTCAACGCGACGGACTTCGCGACCCGCGAGGAGGCGCCGTCGTTGCGGTAGATCAGCAGCGGGTTCTTGACCTTGTGCGCTCGAAGTCGGTGCTCGGCGCTGTACAGAAAACGCTCGACGGTCGGGTGCAGGAAAGAGTTGATGATGCCCGACCAGATCTGGCGGGTCCGCGAGGTGTCGCTGGCGAACTCCCGCGAGAACAGGATCGGTACCGAACCCAGCAGGTGGCGAGGGAAGTTCCGCAGCATCGCACGCTTGTACAGCTGCTCGCGCTCCAGACTGTTGGCCGCCACGACCAGACGCTCCGCCCCTGCCGTGGTCAGCCTGTTGATCTCTGCGACCAAGGCCTTAGACAGCTCCTCGTCATCGCCCTGCGCGGCCAGGATGCCGATCCGCACCCCCACCGTGTCGTCAAACAGCGACGCCGACTCCAGAGACGAACGCAGCTCGTCGACGAGAGCGGTGTCATCGGTGATCAGGCCGATAAGGGGACCCTGACGCTGGATCAGAGCGTTGGTGCCCTGCGTGGAGGAGTAGCGGATGTGCCGCGTCGAGTGCAGCAGCCTGGGCAGGTCGGTCTCGCCGAACAGCTCAGCAGATGCCTTGGTCATCCCGTCGAACAGGCACTGGGACAGATCCACGGGTGTGGTGAGGGTCTTCGTGAAGGTGAAATCTGCTCCCGAGCCGACGACGATATCGGTGAGCGTCCCGCCGTTATCGATGTTGATCAGCCGTTCCATGGGTGTCCTTTGGCCTGAGGGGGCAGCCGGGCGGTGGCTTCCGGTTGCGGCGGAGACCGCCTTCCCAGACAGTGGCAACCGAGCAGCCGTAGTGGTGTGTCTCACATTCGGACAGCCCCCTCCCGATGCGTGTCAGGCGGGTGGTCGGGAGGAGGAAACCCTTGAGCAAGTTCAATACGCGGAACCTGGCGGTCGCTCGGGCCCGCAACGAGTTCCTCACCACAGGTCGTTCCCAGGACAAGAACGTGTCGGTGGCCGTCACGGCGTCCTGGCAGCGGTCGGTGGCGGCGGGCGTCGACGCCAACAAAGCGCGCGCTGCCTACCATGACGACCTCGACGTCTCGGGGCGGCTGATGCGCTGCTCGTCGGCGACCATCCAGCGTCTTCGGGATCAGACAGCGGACATGCCGCTGAGCATCGTGCTGGCCGACGGCAAGGCCCGGATCCTCAGCCGTTGCGACACCGACAGTGCGATCGGTCGCCGGTTCGAAGCGGTGTTGTTGGCACCTGGATTTAACTACGCAGAGGGATCCGTCGGGACGAACGGGATCGGAACGGTGTTCGAGTCGGGGCGCCCGGTGTCCATCGTCGGGCCGGAGCACTTCGGAGAGCAGCTCCAGGCGTTCGCCTGCTTTTCAAGCCCCATCCGCGACCCCCTGACCGGCCGGATCGAGGGTGCGCTGGACATCAGCTGCCTGGTGGAGGACGCGACCCCCCTGATGGGTGCACTCGTCGTCACGGCCGCGCACGCCATCGAGCACGACCTGCTGATGGACCGCGGCCAGTGCCACCAGGCGCTGTTCGACGCTTTCGTTCGCCTTGACGCCCGGACGAGGGGGGCGGTAGTGGCCGTCAGTGACACCGTGGTCATGAGCAACGGGGTGATGCAGAGGATGTTCGACCTGGCCGAGCAGGTCGCCATCACGGAGCACGCCCGTTCGATGATGTCCCGACGGAACCGAGCCGAGGAACACGTCGTGTTGACCTCGGGCACGGTCGTCCGGATCCGGGGGAGTCGTATCGCCGTTGGCGCCGAGGTCGCGGGGGTGGTCGTGATCGCCGATACCCTGTCCGAGTTCGCCGGCTCACGGCCCCCACCAGAAGCGATACCCGGCCGATCCGAGGACCCGACGGCGCGTGCCGACGACGCCGCGGACGGCTACCACACCGGGGTCGAGCCCCTCGCCTTCAGTACCGCCGGGTGCTCGGTCTGGGAACGGGCGTCGAACACCATGGCCGAGAGCTTTGCCCGTGGGGGCGCACTGCTGGTCATGGGCGAGGTGGGCTCCGGCAAGGCCACTCTCGTCGTCGACATCTTCGCCCGGGTGCACCCTCGTGGACGTGTTGTCGTGGTGAACGCCTGCGACGTGGACCTCGTCGCAGCAGGCGGGATGGGGATGATGGAGGTCGCGGCGGACGGCGGAGGCCTGCTGTACGTGTTCAAGAATATCGACCAGCTCACCACCACGGGGGTGGGCGGCCTGGCGGAGGTGATCACCATCCTTACAGCCCTGGGGCCCTCGGTGTCCATCGTCGCGACCGTCGACGATCAAGGCATCGAAGCGAAGCGGCCCTTCATTAGCATCCTCCCGTACTTTCACTCCTCCGTCGTCGTCCCACCGCTACGCCACCGTATGTCCGACCTGCCCCGCGTCGTGTCGGCCATCCTGGCCAGGACGAGCGATGGCTGCGCCGTGTCCGTCGGCCCGGCCGCCATGCGTGTTCTGTCCCGACACACCTGGCCCCGTAACCTGCACCAGCTCGAGGAGGCCCTGGTCTCAGCCCTGCAGCGGCGCCCGGTCGGCGAGATCCAGGCCGAGGACCTACCCGGTACCTGCCACAGCAGCCCCCGCAGACAGCTCAGCAGCATTGAAGCGATGGAACGGGACTGCATCGTGGCCGCCCTCAGCGGGGCAGGGGGCAACCGGGTGCAGGCCGCGAAGACTCTCGGCATCGCCCGGTCGTCCCTCTACCGAAAGATCAAGCTCTTCAGCATCACCGCGATCTGAGCAAGTCCATTCGTGCGCGCTGAAGGCGCGCAGCTCCTGCGCGACGCGCAGCCCCAGCTGATCTGCCTTCCGGGCCGCTTGACCGTTCCGGTCGTGGGGCGATCCAGGTAACTTCACGGCGGTAACAACCGGGGCCGAGTTGAGCTCCGGTCCGCGCCCGGGCCAAGCACCCACGCTGCAGGAAGCATGCGGGTCCAGTCGTCGGCTGGCCTGCGCCCGGCGAGTTCAGGCGGTGGAAGCATGTTGGTCGATGAGCTCGGTGAATACCTCTGAGGGTTTCTTCCAGTGGTGGATTTTACGGGGTCGGTCGTTGATCTCGGCGGCGACGGCGGCGAGGTAGTTCGGGTCGTTGGTGATGGCCACACCTTTGGGGAAAAACTCCCGGGGGATGCGGTTGAGGTTCTCGTTGCTGCTCCGTTCCCACGGTGAGTGGGGGCGGGCGAGCAACACCGGCAACCCGGTCGCGGTGATCATGGTGTGTCGGGCCATCTCTGAGCCGCAGTCCCAGGTCAGAGACCGGCGGAGCTGGGTGGGTAGGGTTGTGGTGGCGGAGATGATCGCCTCACCCACGGTCAGGGAGTCCCGCCCGGTCAGGGGCACCAGGATCAGAAACTGCGACGTGCGCTCCACCAGGGTCGTCACCGCGGAGGCCCCGTTCTTGCCGATGACAAGATCTCCCTCCGTGACACCCGCCCCCGGCAGGCTCAGCAGGCGGTTGAACGCAGTCGTGACGCGCACAGGTGTCCTTTGTCTGGCTTGGTGTAGGAATCTCCGAACCTAGGTGCGCGCCTGTGCGCGTCACGCAACCGTCAGTACGTCGCCCTGATGCCCCGCCCAGCATGGCAATCCGATGCCCTCAGCCCGGCATCGAGCCACATCGATGCTGGGAGAGCCTGAATTTCAGGGGGTGGGGTGGGTGCAGAGTGCGGTGAGTAAGGCAGTGCCGTCGGGAACGCCGAGCCCGGTGCAGGGGTCCCAGCCGGGGGCGGCGGTGTAGGCGCCGTTGGTGCCGGTGGTGATGTCGCGGAAGCCGGGAGGCACGGTGGTGGCGGTGGCTCCGCGGTACAGCACGGGGTGCAGGAGCCCGAGGCGGCGGCCGGTGGCCTGCGCAAGCCGGGCGATGAGGGCGGCCCACAGCGGCGCGACGGCGCTGGTGCCGCCGATGACCAGGTTCGTGCCGTCGACCTGGACCTGGTAGCCGGTCTGGGGGTCGGCGACAGCGGCGACGTCGGGCACGCCCCGCCCGGTGCCGGGCACGGTGACGGTTGACTGCCAGCTGGGGCGGGGAAAGGTGTCGCTGACCCCGCCGCCGGTGGCACCGTGGCCGGCGCCGTTGTTCCACACCGTCTCGGAGGTGATGGCACCGGTGGCCCTGTCGGTGGTCAGCCGGGTACCGCCGCAGGCGAGGACGTGTGGGCTCGCGGCGGGGAAGTCGACGTGGCTGCGCCCGTCGGTGGCGCGGTCGGTGCTGCCGTCGTCGCCCGCGGCGGCGGTGACGCTGATCCCGAGGGCGGCGGCGTCGGCGAAGGCCTGGTCGAACGCGGTGCGGGCCTGGGCGGTCCAGGCGTCCTCGCTCTGGCCCCAGCTGATGGACATCGCGGTGGGGGTGGGGGTGGTGTGGGTGGCTTGGCTGATGGCGTAGAGGAACCCGGCGTCGGTGTTGGGCGCGAAGTAGACGCTGAGCGTCGCCCCGGGGGCGAGTGCACCGATCACCTCGATGTCCAGCAGGACCTCGCCGTCGGCGCCGTGGGGGTCGGCGCCCGGGGTGTTGGTGGCACCGTCGACCCCGGCCGCGCGCACGGTGGGCCCGGTGATGCCCAGCTTTGAGAAGTAGGCGTCGAGCTCGGCCTGGGCGAACCCACCGCCGAGCTCGATAATGGCCACCCCCTGCCCCGCCCCGTCGGTCCCCGGCGGGAACCGGTACACCGTGCCCAGCTGCAGCGGGGTGAAGGCGGCCGGCGCCCCACCCGGGGTTGCGGTGGCGGCCCGGAAATGTGCGCGGGCCTGGGGGCGGTCGTCCAGGCCCAGCACCGCGGTCACGACGCCGTCGAGGTCGGCGGGGACGCTGAGGCCCCCGGTGCGGTGCCGGTGGGGGATCACCTCACCGCTGGGACCGCGGCTGGTGACGGCGTCCAGGGTGGTCCCGAACACTCGTCCCAGCAGGGCGGCGGATCCCGCGACCTGCACCCGACGCGACGGTGCGTCGACTGAGACGACCTCAACACCCAACCCGGTCAGGGTGGTGCTGACGAGCTCGACGTCCTCCGGTGCGGCGCCGTATGCGGCGGCGAACGCCTCCGGCGTCAGCGCCCCGGTGAGCGCGACCGGGTCGAGGGCGACCGGGCCGCGCCTGCGCAGCACCAGGGTGGCCTGCACGCGGGTGACGGCCGGCAGGGGCGACGCTGCGGGGCGCACCTCGGGGGCGGCGGACCGGTCGCTGCCGGGCAGCGGGCGCAGCGGGACATCCGGCAGGGTCTCGTGATCAACCATGTCCCAGGTGTACTCCTACCTACCCTGAGGATCCCGTCCGAGAGGCGAGCTGTTCGCCAGGACTGCACCCGGTTCGGCTGATCAGCTCGGGCGGGGCGGCGACGGCTGGGGTCACAACGGCACGAGTGGGGCACGTGGTGGTGTTCGTCCAGGAGAACCACAACGTCTGACAGCTACGTCCGGTAGGGGCGCGTGCACGGGACCACCGCGGCCACGGACTAACCCCGGAGCCACCGATGGAGTGTGAGTGGCTGACGGCCTGCCGGCAGCGCAAATGCCCTTCTAGCTGCGACGATGACCTTGCTGAGGGATTAATCGTCGCCGGGCGGAAGGGCACCCGCTGAGTGCGAGCCGACCACGATCTGTTGCGGGTTTCCATGATCTTCGATGAGCGGAATCTGGTGCTGAACGCTGGGCTGCTGCCGGCAGCGGTGCTGGCAGCAGCGGGTGGACCTTGGTGGGGTCGTTGGTTTGCCTCGGGTACAACGGGGGGATGGCCACGCTGTCCGAGGTTCCCGCGATCCGCTTGAAGATCACCCTTGTCGATGTGGAGCCGCCGGTGTGGCGGGAGCTGGTGGTGCCCGGCGGGTGGCATCTCGGCAAGCTTCACGAGGTGATTCAGGTCGCCATGGGTTGGGAGAACGCTCACCTACACGAGTTCGCTGTCGGTGAGCTGCGGTGGGGTCAGCCCGACCCGCTGGGCTTCGGTGACGGCCCGGAGGTGCGCCGGGAAGTGACCGCACGTCTGTATGAGGTGCTGGCCGGGGTGGGAGGCGTGCTGAACTACACCTACGACTTCGGGGACGATTGGCGGCATGAGCTCATAGCCGTGGAACTGCTGGCGCCCGCCGTGGCAGCGACGTGCCTTGCCGGTGAGGGGGCATGTCCCCCGGAGGACTGCGGTGGCCCCTGGGGGTACGAGGAGCTGCTGGCGGTCCTCGCCGACCCGGGCCATCCCGAGCATGCTGACCGCCTCGAGTGGACGGGCGGAACCCTCGATCCCACCCAGTTCGATGTGGCGTCGGTCGCCTCAATGCTCGGGGCCATGAGATGAGCAAGCCTCGTGGCGCCAGACCGGGCGTCGCCACCCTCCACCACAGACATTTTCACAGCGCCGTATAGAAATTATCCGGCGCGTCCAGCCAGCAGCCAACGATGCAAAAACCTTCCTTTTAGGCACGTCAGAGTTTTGGTCATGGGGGGCGGTGAATAGCGACGAGTTTGCGTAGCCGACCCGGTCGGGGGAGTGCCGCCGCGACGGGTTTTGGGACGCCTTGGGTACAGGCGGAAGCTGTCAAGCCGGATGAGACACGTCGTGGTTACGCGCTCTGGGCGATCTCCTCAACGGGCTTGTTGATCCACGCCACCGTGGGGGGTTTCGGTGGTTGCGTTCTTCGGGTGAATCGGGTGGGGTTCGCGGTGTAGTCGGAGTACAGGGTTGTGGCGCGTTAGGCCTGGGTCTCGACGGCGGTGCTGTAGTGAACCGCTGAACCGCCCCGGGTACCCCTCGACGTGTTCCCTGCCATGACCCCAACCTTCCAAGGTTGCGAGTCTCCGGACTATCCGGGGCGGTTCATACGGCCTCGTCGAGCGTGTCTATCCGCAACAGGACCCTGACTGCTTCGGGAAGATGGTTCAGCGGTGGGAGCACACGGCCCAGGGACGACAGGAGTACTCCGTGTCGAGCTACCTTGCCGGGACACTTGGGCGACTCAGCAGCGACGGCGTCATTGCCTACCACCCGGGAGCAGGAACCGGCCGCTGGTACTACAACTCCAGTATTTCGTGGTCGAGCACGGTGCCAGCAGCACCATGGACGACCCGGACGTCCTGGCAGGACACGCTCGGCGATGACCGGGACGACGATCAATGCAAAACAGAAGATCCTTCCGGCGAAGCCTTGACCTAGAGCCTGCCTTGCGTCATCCTTTGCGGCTTTGCTCATCACCACCGAGAGGACGATCGTGGACCACCAGTCGGAGCCTGACCCGACCGCAGCTGCCGTGCGTGCCCTGCGTGCTGCCGGCTACCCGCTCGTCCTCGAGCAGGTAAGATTCGGCCAGTTGCGCTGCGATGTGGTCGCCTACGCGCCTGGACGGCGGTCCGGTGACATAGTTCCGATGGCCGTCGTCGAGCTCAAGCGCAGTCTCACGTCAAAGACCCGCTTGCCTGCCCTCGAGCAGTTCGCAGCGATCCGCAACCAGGCCGGCACCCGGCAGCACTACCTGTACGACGGGCAACGTTGGTTCGCCGCCAACAGCGGACTCACCGAGCTCTATGAGGTAGTCGGTCCACTCAACAACGAGGCGGATGGGCCGGCCACCGTCACGGACGAGCACCTCGTCGAGAGCCTGCTGCTGCGCCAGCTGAAGGCCATGAGCGGAGCTCGCTTCGATGCAGGCGAGCAGCTGCAGGATCTCCTCGCTGCGTTCGCGGAGACGGGACAGCTCATGGCTGACGGCCAGCCGGTGTCCGTGCCACGCGCGCTGCGCTGGTCCGCCGCCAAGCGCGTGACTATGCGTGTCCTGTCAGCGGAGCGCCACTTCGACTCGACCACACACCCGGTCGTCGCTTCAGCGATGAGCGAGTTGCTGGCCGAGAAAGGCAACACCTACCTCGATCCCTTCTGCGGGACCGCGTCCCTGCTGTGGGCCCTGGCCGACCGGGTGTCTGACAGGATGCCACCCCCTCGGATCACTGGCGTCGAGGTTAATGCCACCACTGCCGGGATCGCGCGGGCGCTCACCGACCTGGCGCCCGCGACGGTCGAACTGCTCACCGGGGACGCCTTCCGCGTTCTCGCGCCCACGTACGCGGGGGCGCCCCTCGATGATCGGTCGGCGGCACCGCTCATCGGCGTTGACGCGGTCCTCACTCAGCCCCCGATGGGACTGCGCCTGAACGAGCCGTATGAGCTGAGCAGCGGCGAGGCCACTAGGGACGGCGACTTGGCCTGCCTGGACCTGTGCCTTCGAGCGCTCGCGCCTGGTGGCCGCGGGGTCCTGCAGACCTCGCGGGGCTGGACCTCCAAGTCCGGACAGGCCCAGCGATACAGGGCCCACCTCGCTGCGCACCATCACGTCGCAGCCCTCGTCGGATTGCCCGCGGGAGCGGTCCTGGGCGCGCAGATCCCTAGCCTGCTTGTCGTCATTGACAAGGCGACGCGCGGCCAGACGTTCGTGGCGCAGCTGGATCAGGACTGGCAGGAGCAGCTTGCCCCAGACGGCCCGGCCCTGCGTGCGCTGCTCGAGCACTTAGAGGTCTGGAGCCAATCGTGAGGCTGGTGACGCTGGACGAGCAGATGTCTTGGGACCCGATCTCGCTGCTGGCACTCACCCCGAGCCAGGTGTTCGGCGCCGGTGTCCCGCTTGTTCCGGTGCGGCAGCTTGCCGAGATGCTGTCCGGTTCCAAGCCGACCAGCGAGAACCAGGCCGTGGTAACGCCCGGCACGCTCAACGGGCTCACGGGGAGCGTGACCCGTACGCGTCGGGATTACGCCGGTCTTGTGAGGGTGGCGGGGTTTGACCCCGGACAGCTGCGGGTTGGAGATGTTCTCGTCCCCCGGTCGCCGTCTCTGCCGGCGGTCCTGCTTGGTGTGCAACACGCGGGATTGGCCTTCAGTGAAGGTTTCCACGCGCTTCGGCCGATGGACCCGACGACGGGGTTGCTGCTCTGGGCGGTCCTGAGCAGCAGCCGCGGGATGCAGATCCGTTCTGCGAGCGCACGAGGCACGATGGCGAGCCTCCTGGGGGCGCTGGACCTGCTGCAACTCAAAGTGCCGGTCCCCGTCGGCTACGACCAGCTCGTCCCCGCTTTGCAGACGCTCGTGGACGCGATTCCGGACCCCACCGAGGGCGACGTGGCACGGAGTTGGTGGCGGACCGGCTACCTGCCGGACGGTGGGGAGTGGGCCTTTGAGCTCGGCTTGCAGGACCCGTCCCTCCTAAACACCGGCCGGCCGCTCGGGGATTTTGCTGAGGTTGTACCCGGGAGACGACCTGCACCTCCGATGGGTCTCGGTGAGTTACTGCCCGTGTACGACGGGGTGTACCTAAGCCGCGGGGAGGTACGGCGGTGGGCCGTCGCGCAGCCGACAACGGGCGCACGGCCAGGCGACGTCCTCGTCGGCGAGGTCGGCGTGCGTGGACGCGCGAGGGTGGTGGATGCACCGGGTGTTGTGGGCGTTGGCGTCCTGCGTGTCCGCGTTCGTGACTCATCCGACCCGGCTGGCCTCGTGAACTACCTTGGCAGTGAGGCAGCGCAAGCCCTGCGCGGCGCCCTTGCCCAAGGTGCGGTGATTCCGCGCCTATCGGCGCCGGCCCTGCGGCGGTTCCCCGTCCCCGATGTCGTGCCTGCGCCGGAAACCGCGCCAACGACGGTCCGTGACCTTCCGCTCTCACTCAGGTTGGACGAGCTGCTGTGGGGCTGACCTTCGGTCTCTCGCCGGTGGTGTACGCGGAGCTGTACGAGATGCTGAGTGCGCGTGGCGAGGACCTCACTCCGCGGCTGGAGTTGATCGGGCGCGAGAGCGAGTGGCTCGCGACGATGTCGCGCTGGTACCGGCTGCTGTGGCAGCAGCGACTCGAGGTAAGCGAGTCTGCCGAGCAGTTGCATGGCGATCTGGGTCCCGAGCACGGATACCTGGCCACCTGGCTGCTCAGCTCACTGCGGGGCGAGTGCGACGGGTTTTCGCGGGAGTTGCGCAGTCGGAGCGCGCGCACTCTCCGGGACGCGGAAGACCAGGGCGCTTCGGCAGCAGGTGCCTTCGGGCG
Source organism: Frankiales bacterium (assembly GCA_043732645.1). Classification (GTDB taxonomy): domain Bacteria; phylum Actinomycetota; class Actinomycetes; order Mycobacteriales; family SCTD01; genus RYN-111. Next base: position 5,868 of record JAYTHM010000611.1, on the reverse strand, counting down.
GCCTGCCGTCGTGTCCTGGAGCCTCGGCTGCGTCCCCGGCCTCTACGACCGTGAGCTGCCAGTCCTGTTCGCCGAGCCGGTAGCCGACCGGCACGTTCGGCTGGCCTACGACGGCCTGGTCGAGCACCTCGTGGACATGGGGACCCGTCCCGAGCCCTGGCCGGAGGTCGCCTCTAGCGCCGTCGTGTGGCGATGCGCTGGTCTCGCGGAGGGTGTTGCGCGAGGCGGCGAGGACCTTCTACGCAGCCTTTATGCGTGCATGGGGATGGTGAAGGGTCTCCTGCCCGACCAGGCTTGGCGTCGCGTGAGGGCGAGCTGGCCGGACTTCCGCGACCACCGGAACGCCCTGACGCACCTGGGAGAGGCAAGCGGCGCTGGCTTCGCTGACGTCCAGCAGTTATACAGCCGGCGCGAGGACATGGCCGACTTCCTCACGGCCGCGACGGCCTTCGTCGGCTCTGTGATCCGGAGCGCCTTGCAGGAGGGCGGTGACCTCGGCCGGCGGGCGATGTCGCTGACGGTCGAGGGCCAGCTGAGCTGGCTCGACGACTACATGGCGTCGTGACGATTGCACTTGAGTCTCCGCTAAGCCGGGCCGCCCGGTCGGGCAGTCATGTGTCAGCGCTCGGTCCGGTTCCGGCCGGCTGGGTTCGGTCCCGGGGCCGACGTGTGTCCTGGCGCCACACGTGGCCGCAGCCGGGGTACCGGTAGCGGCGCGTCGTGACGTCCAGGACCGTGTGTCGCCATCCCACCGGGACGTGCGTCAATCGGCGCAGCACTGTGTCCCGGGGCGCACCCAACTCGCCGCACCGGGTGCACCAGCAGGACCGCTCGGTGACCTCGTCGGGCTCCACCACCCGGCACGCCAACACGGTGTGGTCGGTGCCGACGTGCTGGCCGGTGACGGTCAGACCGAGGCGGTCGAGAAGGCAGAACGCATCAAGATCAGGGCAGTCGAAAGGAGGCTCAGCCACGTCCAGGTCTTCCAGATGGGCAGTGTCAGAGCTCCGATCACCGGAGGACGTCGATCCCTACCCCCGCATCGACCACAACACCCTCAAACGCGAAGAGCCGCTAAAACCCCACCCAGATCTGTTCGATTCGGATCCGATCACAGAAGCACTGTTGTAGTTTGCAGGCGTCTGACGCACTATAGTGCGTGCGAATATTCTTGAGTCACAGCTCCCTAGATGGGGAACTCGCCCGCTCGCTCGTCGACTTATTACGTGCATCGTTGCCGCTCAGAGCGGACGACATACGTTGCTCAAGCGTGGAAGGGTATCAACTACCTATTGGTGTTGATATCGATAACGTTGTTCGGGCAGAGGTTTCTGATTCCGAAGTCGTCATTGGACTGTTAACACCGGCTAGTCTTAATTCAACATATGTGTTGTTCGAACTAGGAGCGCGATGGGGGGCGGCACGGCCTTTAATGCCCGTCATGGCTCGCGGTATTACCGAACAACTCCTCCCGAGCCCGTTGAACCGGATTACCGCTACTAACATTAATCTCACTAAAGGACTGATGCAGTTATTAGGCGATCTAGAATCCCTCCTTGAAGAGACGCTCGGCTCAGAAGGTAGTTATCATGACCGGCTCCAGGATGTACTGTTGCTCGCCAATACTGCGGTGGAGCCACCCCATACTCGCTCTACGCCCAGTCCCCGCAAATTACGCGCGTCGTTTCTCGCGGGTTACGGACTGGGGAATCCTATCGCGCTACTTCCGTTCCCTGATGAAGACGCCGCGACCGCGGCCCACACTCTTGCCGCGCTCCGAGAGACAATCGCCTCTATCGACATTTTGGGACTTTCTGGAGCGCCGCGGGCGACCCTTGCGAAGTTTAGCGAGGGACAGGGGGACGTTAGGCTAGATCGAGAAATAGCGGATAACTTCTTTCAAAACGCTCACGCGCTTAGCGATCAGGCACGTGGGCACTTGGCTTCGGTATATCGAGAGTGGTATGTCGTCGGCGAACTCTTGTCCAAAATAGGCGGTCTCGCCTTGTTGTCTAATGAGGCGTCCAACCTTAATGGTAACGCCTTAGCCCTTGATGCTGTTAGTGAGATTATTGATGCGCCGCCGTCGATCAAGTCGGCTTTGAGGAAAATTGCGAATCTGGCACAGAGTCCTGACCTTCGCAGTGCTGATCTCTTCTTGCAGAGCCAGGACGTGGCACGGGCTATTGTAACCATTCTCGATGTAGCTACGACTGCGCCTAAAATAACTTCTTTACCGTCTTTACCACCCAGTTAGCCCAAGGGGCCTCGTAGGACGGTTGTGCCGGGGCGGGGGAGGAGGCCCTTGACCCCGGTGGTGTGGACCACGGTGAGGGCGGTGCTGTCGGCGACCAGCGGGGCGGCATCGTCTGCATCGCGGTGTTTGGGACCGACAACGTCACAAGCACGGTCATGAACCGCTCACGCGGCTCCACCGTCGCAGTGCCATCCGCGCGGCCCCCCTCCACGAGACGTAGGCGGCGGGGGCGCTGCCAGCTGTTCGCCGGAGCGAGTGATCAGGCCGAATTGGAGAACTCGGCGGTCGGGCGGGGTGGGCGCAGATTCGCTCGTTTGCGGCAACGGAAGTACTCGGGGCGCTCGGTAGGACAAGCGTCTAAGACGTCGAGTTTGTGAGGTGCGCGCGCCAGTGGTCGTCGTGCGACGGGTTACGCCCGTGCGGAGCCAGCGGGCCAGATAACCCTCACTTCCTTTTTTCGGGCGTTCGCGTAGGCAACGATGTCCGCGGTGCCGCCCTCACCGGCGGCGCCACGACCGTCCCAGACCGCCAGGAGCAGGTCGCAGCCGTCGACGACATTTTGGCCGGCGGCGAGGAAGGCTGCTTCGCTGGGTTCGTCAAACGGCAGGATAGTGACGGCCTGAGCGAGGCGCAGCAGGCATTCGTAGGTGGTGAGGTCGTGCGGTCGCCCAAACGTCCGGCCGTACTGCTCGCTTGGAACGACGGCCTCGAGGAGGCCGCCAGTAGCGAGGACGACGAGCGCGAACATTTGATCGGCACCCGCGGCGAGGTTGCAGCGGCCGATGAGCTCACCAGTCGGAGTCTTGGCAAGTTCAGTTGCCATAGCTGCGGTGATGGCCCGCCGTGTGGGTTGGTCAAAAGCTTGGTGGCCGGTGCAGGCAACAATCATTTAGAGCCGCCGCCCTTCCACAAGTCGCCAGAAGTACCGACCAATCGCCGTCAAATACACGTCGTGGTTGTTCATGGCGACCCAGTAGAACGGTTCGTTGTCGTCGCTGGTGAGCAAGTTGGCGTTACGCAGCCGTCCAAAGTAGTCGAACAAGTGCTGCTCGGGCGTACCGGATCCAGACGGCAGCGGGCGGCCATCACCCTCGTATGCGGGTGTCATCGTGACGCGGCTGTGCTCGGTCGGGAAGTAAGTGGTGAGTTCGCGCAGCATCGAAGCGTCGATCCAGGGCGGCCCAGTCCGCAAGCTGAGCGGTTCGGTCATCGATGTTTTGAGGATTGGGCGTTGGTCCCAGGCGTTAAAGGCGCGGTTGACAAAGCTGTAGAGACCGAGGGCATCGATGTTGCCGAGATGGTCGGTGGCGCCGCCGGCCAGGCCGTCGAGCACTAGCCGGGTGAAGACGCCGTGGCCGGCGCTTTCAGCTGACGTTTGGGTGGCCAGGCTCGCGGCCAGAACGGTGACGTCCTCACGGAGCAACGTCTTCTCCAGCCGGAACATTTGCTCGACGCTGGCCGACTGCAACCCAGGAACGTTGCCCACCTCGCCGCTGAAGCAGCAGTCGAGGATGATGGTGACGCTGCGTGCAGGCGAGTTGATGGCCAATGTTAGCAACTGGTCGACCGGCACTCCGAGGCTGTTTACCTCGGCATCTTGTGTGACCATCTCGGCTCCGGTCGCGGTCTGCGCGCCGTGGCCAGCGAAGAAGAACAGCACGTCTTGACCTTTAGAGCTGTCGAACGTTGCCTCGATCTGGCCCTTCAGTACGGCTTTGGTGACGGTGACCGGGCCTGCGGTGCTGATCAACAGTTGAGCGTCCCAATTGCGGCTGCCGTCGTGGTGGGTGGCAAGCATGTCGCGCATGGCGGTGGCGTCGGCGACACAACCATTCAGCGCATTCGACGGGTAGTGATCGATGCCGACCAGCAGCGCCCGCCGCATCAGGCGTTCTTGCCCTCGGTCATCATCTGGTCCACCATCGCGCCGATGGTGGACCATCGCCACGCGATGGTGCGGCTGCGGGCGAGTCCTGTGGGCAGCGTGCTGCTGGTGCCTCCACCGTTAACGTAGACACCAAAGACCGGGACGGCAAGGCCCTTCGCCATAGCGACTTCCTTGACGACTCCGGTGGCAGTGGACATGTACTGACCAACGAGCACGATCAGCATGTTAGTTCGGCTGATTTTAGAACGGATTAGCGCCTCCCACTCCGCCTCAGGAAGAACAGTCTTGCTCGACCAGTCCTCGACGGTGAATGTCGTCGGCGAGTCACCCTTGGCCTGACCTGCGAACAAGTTTTTCGACGTCAGGTCGTGGTCGTAGTCGAAGCTGGCGAACGCGCGAGGATCGGCCATCGCTGGTTTCCTCCTGGTATGAGGCCGAAGCCGGTCTGCCCCAGCGACTGCCACTGAGATTACCTCAAATCGAACGTGTGTGCGATGGCTCGACGTGAGTGAACGATGGTCAGAAGAAGCTATCCGGTAGCTGACAGTGGGATGTAAAAACGAGCGGTTGTGCAACGTTGCCTCACCCGTTTCGGCGTTTCCGGCGGGCTGGGCCGGGGGAGGGTTCAGAACTGGTGCCCGAATCCCCTGTGTCGCGGAGTGCCCTTGCGTTGAGTTGCGGAACAGCACGTGAACCGTCCCGGCAAGTCCAGAGACTGCGACCCTTGGGGAGATTGGGGTCATGGCAGGGAACACGTCGTGGACGTACCCGCCGGAGCTGAAGGTAGGCCGAGCTCTAAGCGGCGACGCGCCGCCACAACAACTCCTGCTGTTCCACGCTGAAGCCCACCGCACCATCAGCCACTCCGACCACCACCAGCACACCGCCACCGACCCGGATTGATGCGCTGACCGCCTGAGATCAAGGTTGTTGGGGAAACAGCGTGGCGGCACGCTTGTGTCCGTAGAGGGCGCGGGCGAGCGAGACGGCCCACTCCCTGCTGCCGTAGCTCTCGGCCGCGTCCACTTCGTCGGGGCTCACCTTGGTGCCCTTCACGACTGCGTCCGCGGCGTCGCGAAGTTGTTTGGAACATTCCGCCGCCTCCCCTGCTGGCTGATCAGCGGCGACGTTCTTGTCTATCAGGTCGGCGACCTGCCTAAGGATCACAGCGGCATCGGTGGCGTCTGTCGTAGTCATGCTGTCAGTCTCGACACCCGTCAAGCCAGCATTGAGCTGGTTGCAAGTGGACAGCACGATAACAGTGATTATCGTGCTGTTCTGGGGCCCCGTTGTGGGAAGGTGTCGGCATGGTCCCCACGCCGTGCCCGTACGCCACCCGGTGGCCGGAGCTGTTCGCGCGGCTGCCCGACGACACCGCCCGGGAGAGCCTGTCGCAGGCGCTGGCGAACGCCCGCCTGGAGGGCTGGGACCCGGCCCGGGAGTACGTCGAGCTCCTGGTCGACGGGGCGGTGGGGGAGATGGGGTCCGACGAGCTCATCGCGCGGACGGTCGCGCTGGCACGGCGGCCGGCGGCCACCCCCGGCGCCACGCCGGGGTGACCCCGGATGAGCAGCGGGCCGAGCTGCTGTGGCAGTCCTACTTCATCCCGGGCACCACGGTGCTCGCGAACAGGTTGGACCTGGGCGAGGCGGGGGCGCTGCGGCAGGCGGAGTACGCGATCGCCACCTACCGGCAGCACCAGGTCACCACCGGGGTCATCGAG
>JAYTHM010000610.1:0-2605 GCA_043732645.1 Frankiales bacterium | reverse complement strand
GATCATGCGGTGACTGGCCGCCGACCGTTTGAGGAGGATGCAGTGACTGAGCTCAAGAAGGGCAGCCGGGTCACCGGTGGGGACCGGGACACACTGTCTGTGGAGCTGAAGGGCAAATACGAGGGCGGTGCGAGTATCCGCGCGTTGGCCGAAGCATCTGGTCGCTCGTACGGCTTCGTCCACCGCATCCTGAGTGAGTCGGGCGTTGCTTTGCGCGGACGCGGTGGTGCCACCCGACGCAAGGTCACCTGACGCTTGCGTTCCCGCCCGCGACCGGCCGGCCCGGGCTGCCCACGTGAGGGTGTCTGTGAAAGGCTGACACGCACAGTTGACCGGGCGAACACCCACACATCGAAACGCCGCCACCCAAGGGGAATGACCGTTGGACTTCACGCTGAGTTCTGAGCAGGACGCCGTCCGTAAGGCCGTGAAGGAGTGGGTCGACGACGTCGTCACGCCGCCCGCGTTGCAAAACGACCGGGAGGAACGCTTCCCTCAGGAGGCCCTGGACGGGCTGCGCCAGACTGGTTTCATCGGTCTGTCGATCCCTGAGCAGTACGGCGGCGGCAGCGGCGATCCGCTGTCCTACGTGCTGTTCATCGAGGAGCTCGGTCGCGGCGACGCCAACGTCCGGTCGATCGTCAGCGTCCACCTCGGGCTGGTCGCGGGCTCGATCGAGCGGTGGGGCACCGAGGAGCAAAAGCAGCAATGGCTGCCGCGGATGTCCACCGGTGAGGTGCTCGGTTGCTTCGGCCTCACCGAACCGGACTTCGGGTCCAACCCGGCCGATCTCCAGGCGAGTGCGGTCAAGCAGCCCGACGGCTCCTACGTTCTCAACGGGACGAAGATCTTCATCACCAACGGCACCATCGCCGGCGTGACGCTGTTCATGGCCCGGACCGGCGGCCCCGGTGCACGCGGCGTCAGCGCCTTCCTCGTCCCGAACGACTCGGCAGGTTTTGAGTCCCGCAAGATCCACGGCAAGCTCGGTCTGCGTTCGTGCGACACCGCGGAGCTCGTCCTTCGGGACGTGCGCGTACCCGCGGAGGCGCTGCTCGGCGGCGAGGAGGGCAAGGGCATCAGGGTTGCCCTCACCGCACTCAACGACGGTCGTATGTCACTCGGCGCCAGCTGCACCGGGCTCGCCCAGGCGGCGCTGGACACGATGGTCGCCTACACCACCCAGCGCACCCAGTTTGGCAAGGTCATCGCTGGCCACCAACTCATTCAGGAGCTGATCGCCGACACAGCGGTCGAGGTGGACTGCGCCCGACTGCTGACCTGGCAGGTGGCAGACCTGAAGGCCCGCGGCGAGGACTACTCCCTTGCAGCCTCCAAGGCGAAGTACTACGCAAGCGAAGCCTCGGTGCGAGCCGCGAACAACTGCGTGCAGGCGCATGGTGGCTACGGCTACATCGATGAGTACCCGGCCGGGAAGTACCTCCGCGACGCGCGTGTTACGACCTTGTACGAAGGCACCAGCCAGATCCAGAAGCTCATCATCGGACGAGCACTGACGGGGATCTCCGCTTTCTAGGAGAGCCTTCTTTCGGGAGTTGCTCGTGGCAGGCTCGATGGGTCCAGGCAGTCCCATGCAGATGATGCGGTCCTTCCAGAGGGACGCGTCGGTGGCCGGCCAGAAATTGGCCCCCGGGACGGTCCGCCGGATCGGCCGTTTCGCCTCGCCGTACCGCCATGACCTGATGGTGTTCTTGGTCCTGATCGTCATCGACGCGCTGGTTGCGGTGGCCAACCCGCTGATCTTCAAGAAGATCATCGATGGCGGCATCGGCAAGAACCCACCGGCGACCGGCAGCACGTCCGTGGTGTTGGCGATGGCCCTGCTGCTGGTCGGCCTCGCGTTGTTCGACGCGGTCCTGGCCCTGGCCCAGCGGTGGTACTCCGCACGGATCGGCGAGGGCCTGATCTACGACATGCGCTCGCAGGTCTATGCGCACGTGCAGCGGCAGCCGATCGCGTTCTTTACACGCACCCAGACCGGCGCGCTGATCAGTCGGCTCAACAACGATGTGCTGGGAGCACAGCAGGCCTTCACCGGCACGCTGTCCAGCGTCGTCAGCAACGTCATCGGTGTCGTCACGGTGCTCATCGCGATGCTGTTCCTGTCCTGGCAAATCACCCTGCTGTCCCTCGTGCTGCTGCCGGTCTTCGTCATCCCGGCCCGGCTGCTCGGGACCAAGCTTCAGGAGATGACGCGCGAGAGCTACGGTCTCAACGCGCAGATGAGCAACTCGATGACGGAGCGCTTCAACGTCTCCGGCGCGCTTTTGGTCAAGCTGTTTGGACGTCCCGACGTCGAGGACGAGCAGTTCCGGGAGAAGGCCGGCCGGGTCCGTGACATTGGGATCACCACGGCCATGCTGGGCCGGATCTTCTTCGTCTCCTTGACCCTGGTCGCGTCACTCGCGACCGCCCTTGTCTACGGTGTCGGCGGCACCTTGGCGGCGGAGGGCACCTTCTCGGTCGGGACCCTGATCGCGCTGTCGTCGTACCTGACCCGGCTCTACGGCCCGCTGACCGCGCTGTCCAACGTTCGGGTCGACGTGATGACGGCCCTGGTGTCGTTCGAGCGGGTCTTCGAGGT